>DATISK010000180.1:0-9541 GCA_035581545.1 Ornithinimicrobium sp.
GGGAGGAGGTGACCCTGCAGACGGTGGCCGAGATCGTCGCCGCCCTCCACCACGGTCCCACACCGCGACTGCACCAGGAGGCCATTGTCCAGGTGCTCACCGCCCACGAGGGGACCGACTTCCACGAGCTGAAGTACCGGCTGAACGCCCGCGGTGACCACCACGACCTGGAGCACCTGGTCTTCGAGGACGTGGACGAGGACCTGCGCGAGCGGCTGCTGGCCCACTTCGCCGAGCAGGCGACGATCGACCCGACCTCCGACCTGCGGGTGCTGTGCGACATCGACGACACGGTGACCTGCGCGATCCACGACGACCGTTACCCCCGGGGGACGATCTACCCCGGTGTGGTGGCCCTGCTGCACGCCCTCGACGACGGCGCGGCGGAGCAGCCCAACCGGGCGGGAGACCTGACCTTCGTCACCGCCCGGCCCGGAGGACCCCGTGGGCTCGTCGAGCAGTACACCCGCGACCACCTCTCCCACCTGGGGCTGCCGCCGCACGCCGTGCTCGGCGGGTCCTTCCTCAACCTGCACACCAAGGCCGCCATCGCCGAGCGCAAGATCCAGAACATGGAGCGCGACCGGCTGCTCTTCCCCGAGTGCCGGATGGTCTTCATCGGCGACAGCGGCCAGGCCGACGGCGACGTCGGCGCGCAGATGCACGATCGCGACCCCGGTCACATCGTGGGCACGCTGCTGCACAACGTCACCGACCTCGACGCCGCCGCCCGCGGGACGTGGGCCGAGCGTGGTGTCCACGTCTTCGACACCTACGTCGGCGCCGCGGCGCACGCCGTCCGGCTGGGGCTCATCCGCGGCGACCAGGCCAAGGAGGTGGAGGCCGCGGTGCGCACGGGGCTCTCGGCGGTGGACCTGACGGCGCAGCAGCGGGCCCGGCTGGAGGCCGACCTGGCCGCCGACGTGGCGTCGCTGGACGCCCTGACGACGCCCTAGGTCCGGCCGCCGGGTGGCGTCCGGTGCCCGGGCGGGGCACAGTGGGGCCAGCGCACCCGGACCGTCCGGGTGCCCGAGGAGGACTCCGCATGGCACTCACCAGCAAGGCTTCGACCACCTGGACCGGCAACCTCTCCGAGGGGGCGGGGCGCACGAGCCTCGACAGCTCGGGGCAGGGGACGTTCGACGTCAGCTGGCGCGCCCGCGCCGAGGAGCACGGCGGCACGACCAACCCCGAGGAGCTGATCGCCGCGGCGCACGCGTCGTGCTACTCGATGGCGTTCTCCGGGGCACTGGGCAAGAACGGCACGCCGCCCACGCAGATCGAGACCACCGCCGAGGTGACCTTCGACCCCACCGGGCCTGCCATCACCGGCATCCACCTGACGGTCCAGGCCTCGGTCGAGGGCCTGGACGACGCCGACTTCCAGCGGATGGCTCAGGGAGCCAAGGAGGGATGCCCGGTGTCCAAGGCGCTGGCCGGCACCGAGATCACCCTCACCGCCCGGCTGACCTGACCTGACCTGACCTGACGACGGACCCGCGTTGGTCAGACCCGGCTGATCTCGGCCTGCTCCGCCTCGGGGATCTCGTCCTCCAGCCGGGTGGCGACCACCTTCGCCAGGACCCCCACGGCGACGAGGCCCACGGCCACGGCGAGCAGGCCGAGCCAGGTGCTCAGGGTGATCGCGAACACGACGTAGCCCAGCAGGGCCACCAGGGCCCCGAGGACGGCATAGGGCAGCTGGGTGGTGACGTGCGTGATGACGTTGCACCCGGCGCCCGTGCTGGACAGGATCGTGGTGTCGCTGATGGGGGAGCAGTGGTCGCCCCACACCGCACCCGCGAGCACGGCGCCGAAGGCCGGCAGCAGCAGCTCAGGACCCCCGTCCACGGTGTTCATGATCTGCCCGGCGATCGGCAGCAGGATGCCGAAGGAGCCCCACGAGGTGCCGGTGGAGAACGCCATCGCCCCGGCGAGGACGAACATCAGGGGGATCAGCCAGGCCGGCGGCAGCGCGGTGCGCTCGACGAGGTTGCCGAGGTACTCCCCGGTGCCCAGCTCGGAGATGAGCGATCCCAGCATCCAGGCGAGGAGCAGGATGTAGACCGCCGGCAGCATCGACTTCACGCCCTCCCACAGCCCCTTGCCCAGGGTCGAGGTCGAGAACCGGGGGTTGGACGTCGTGTAGCGCAGGTAGTAGTAGAGCGCCGTCGCCAGCCCCAGGATGCCGCCGTAGAGGAGGGCGTCGGTGACCGCGGTGTTGGCCAGGACGTCCAGCACCGCCCAGCTGCCGCCGGCCTGGTAGCCGGTCCAGACGATTCCGCCGAGCACCCCGGCGACCAGGACGAGGAAGGGGATGACCAGCGCCCGCTTGGCCCCCGGCTCGTGCACCGGCAGGTCCTCGGCCAGCTCGCCCGGCACCTCCTCGGAGGCGTCGAAGGTGCGCCCCTCGGAGATGGCCCGCCGCTCCTCGCGCCGCATCGGACCGACGTCGAGCTGGAAGACCACGACGACCCACACGAGCAGGACCGCGGCGATCGCGTAGTAGTTCATCACCGCGGCGCCGAGGAAGGCCTCGACGTCGCTGACCGCCAGGGCCGAGCCAGCCACGATCGGGGCCATGATGCCGATGATGCTCGCACCCCAGCTGGAGAAGGGCGCCAGCACCGCCACCGGGGCCGAGGTGGAGTCGATGATGTAGGCCAGCTTGGCGCGGGCGACGTGCATCCGGTCGGTGACCGGGCGGGCCACCTGCCCGACCGCCAGGGCGTTGAAGTAGTCGTCGATGAAGATGACGATGCCCAGGACCGCCGGCAGCACGGTGGCACCGCGGCGCGTGCCGATCCGCTCCAGCGCCCAGTCGGCGAACGCGGTGCTGCCCCCCGCCATCATGATGAGCGCGGCGATCATCCCCAGCAGCAGGGTGAAGACGAGGATGTAGACGTAGTAGGTGTTGACCGCTCCCTCCTCCCAGAAGATCCCGGCGAAGGCGTCCCAGACCAGGCGCAGGGTGGGCAGCGGCGAGAGGTTCGCGACCAGCAGGGCGCTGGCGAGCACGCCCGCCCCCAGGCTGAGGAGCACCCTCTTCGTGGCGATGACCAGGATGATCGCCAGAAGGGGCGGCAGGATCGTCAGGACGGGCAGGTTCTCGGTCATGGCCGGCGCCTTCCAGGTCGACGGGGCGTGTCGTCACAGTAGCGGCCCGGGCGGGCCCCGGTCAGGATCCCGGACGTCCCGTGACAGGGTGGTCCCCGTGCCGATGGACACCCAGACCGTGCTCACCCTCCTCCAGGACGTCGCCGCCGAGGTGATCGACCCCCGCTTCCGGGCGCTGGCCGACGGGGACGTCACGAGCAAGACCCACCCCGGGGACCTCGTCACGGTCGCCGACCGCGAGGCCGAGGTGATCCTCGCCCGCGAGCTGCGGGCCGCCTACCCGGACGCCATGGTGCTGGGGGAGGAGGCGTATGCCGAGGACGCGAGCCTGCTGGCCTCCTTCCGGGAGGCCGGTCACGCCTTCACCGTCGACCCGGTCGACGGCACCCGCAACTTCGTGCACGGGTCGCCCGACCACGCGGTGATGGTCGCCGAGGTGCTGGCCGGGGAGGCCGTGCGGGCGTGGATCTGGCAGCCCCAGCACCGCCGTGCCTACGTGGCCGAGCGGGGCCAGGGGCTGTGGTGCGACGGCCGGCGGGTGGAGCGTGCGGCACCGGGACCGGATCCGGCCGCCTGGCGCGTGCGCGCCTCCTCCCCGGCGCTCGTCGGCACGCAGGTGGGTCCGGCCGGGCCCCTGCAGCAGACCTGGATCAGCTGCGGGATCGACTACCCCCACCTGGCCGAGGGCGACTGCGACGCGCTGGTCTACCGGGGCACGATGCCCTGGGACCACGTGCCGGGCTCGCTCATGCTCGAGGAGGTCGGAGGGGTGGTGCTGACCACGGACGGCGAGCGCTACTCACCGGGCGGACGGCCCCGTGGGCTCGTCGCCGCCGCCTCCCCGGAGGTGGCCGGCCGCCTCGTCGCCGACCTCTGAGCCGGGCGCCGTGCCCGGACGCGGGTCGTCCTCCCGCCGGGGCAGGTGCCGGGTCGTGTCGTGCACCGCCGCCCGCAGCGCGAGCTCGCGGGCGAGCGTGGTGACCTGCTGCTCCACCTGCCGCATCCGCCGGTAGGAGGAGGCCACGTAGCCCAGGAACACCACCGTCAGCCCGTAGAGGAGCAGGTCGGCGCCACGGCCGACGCCCAGGAACTGGGCCACCTGGGTGAGCAGCCGGGGGAAGAGCACGGCCGCCGCGGCCAGCAGGACGAACCCGACGAGCAGCAGCCGCCGCACCGCCTGGTGCCGGGAGTCGGCGGTCGAGGCGTTGAGCATGAGGGTGACGACGACCACGGCCACCAGCAGGACGGCCTTGATGAGGGGTTGGTCCAACGGTTGGTCAAGCACGGGTCGGCCTCACTTCAGCAGGGTGTCGACGAGGATGTTCACCGAGTTGATCAGCGACTGGCCCTTGCGCCGGCTGTAGTCGGTGTAGAGCACGTGCACGGGGTGCTCGGCCCACGGCAGCCCGGTGCGACCCAGCTGCAGGACGATCTCGGTCGCGTGGGCCATCCGGTTCTGCCGCAGGTCCAGCGCCGTGGCCGCGTCCCGACGGAGCACCCGCAGGCCGTTGTGGGCGTCGGTCAGCCGCATGCCGGTCTGCTGGTTCGTCAGCCACACGGCCCCCTTGCGGACGAACTTCTTGAGCAGACCCGGGTTCGTGCGGTCGTCGAGGAAGCGCGAGCCGAAGACGATGCCCAGGTCCTCGTCCTCGGCCCGCTCGACCATGGCCGCGGCGTCCTCCACGCGGTGCTGGCCGTCGGCGTCGAAGGTGACCAGGTAGGCGGCGTCGGTCGCCTCCAGGACGTAGCGCATGCCCGTCTGCAGGGCAGCTCCCTGCCCGAGGTTGAAGGGGTGGCGCACCACCACCGCCCCCGCCTCCCGGGCCCGCTCGACCGAGTCGTCGGTGGAGGCGTCGTCGACGCAGACGACGTGCGGGAAGACGTGCCGGGCGGCGGTGACGACCTGGCCGACGACGCTCGCCTCGTTGAACAGGGGGATCACCAGCCAGGCGTCCTCGTGCCGGGGCGATAGGGTCATACCCGACATTGTCCCGCACGCGGGTGCGGGACGCCCGAGGACGTCCAGTGGCAAGGAGTGCAGTGGGGACGCGCATCGTGGACAGCGCCGACGTCTCGCCCGAGGCGACGATCGGCGACGGCAGCTCGGTCTGGCACCTCGCGCAGGTGCGCGAGGGTGCGGTCCTGGGACGTGGTTGCGTGGTCGGCCGCGGGGCCTACGTGGGGACGGGCGTGCGGATGGGGGACCACTGCAAGCTGCAGAACTACGCCCTCGTCTACGAGCCGGCCGAGCTGGCCGAGGGGGTGTTCGTCGGCCCGGCCGCCGTGCTGACCAACGACACCTTCCCCCGCGCCATCAACCCGGACGGGTCGCTGAAGAGCGCCGAGGACTGGGAGGCCGTCGGCGTGCGGATCGGCCGCGGCGCCTCGATCGGCGCCCGGGCCGTGTGCGTCGCCCCGGTGACCGTGGGCGAGTGGGCCACCGTGGCCGCCGGTGCGGTGGTGACCCGGGACGTCCCGGCCCACGCCCTGGTCGTCGGCGTGCCCGCGCGCCAGGTCGGCTGGGTCGGCACGGCCGGCCATCCCCTCCAGGAGAGCGGCACCCCCGGGTTGTGGCACTGCCCGGCCACCGGGGACGCCTACCGCGAGCAGGACGGGCGCCTGGTCCAGGAGCCCACCACCACCACCACGTCCACCACCACCACGTCCCCCACCGAGGAGAGCGATGTCTGAGCTGCCCATGATTCCTGCTGCGCGGCCGTTGATCGGTGAGGAGGAGCGGGCTGCGGTGGACCGGGTGATGCGTTCGGGGATGGTGGCGCAGGGGCCGGAGGTGGCGGCGTTCGAGGCGGAGTTCTCGGAGGTGCTGGTGGGGGGCCGGGTGTGCGTGGCGGTGAACTCGGGCACCTCGGGGTTGCACCTGGGGCTGCTGGCGGCGGGGATCGGTCCGGGGGATGAGGTGATCGTGCCCTCGTTCACGTTCGCGGCGACCGCGAACGCGGTGGCGTTGACGGGGGCGCGGCCGGTGTTCGCCGACATCGAGGCGGACACGTTCAACCTGGACCCGGCCAGTGTGGCGGAGGCGGTGACGGAGCGGACGGCTGCGGTGATGCCGGTGCACCTGTACGGGCACCCGGCGGACGTGGAGGGTCTGGCGGCGGTGGCGGCCGAGCACGGGCTGGCGCTGTTCGAGGACGCCGCGCAGGCGCACGGGGCGTCCTACCACGGGGCGCCGGTGGGCTCGTTCGGGGTGTTCGGGATGTTCTCGTTGTACCCGACGAAGAACATGACCTCCGGGGAGGGCGGGATGGTCTCCTGCGCGGACGAGGAGATCGCCCGGGGGGTGCGGCTGCTGCGCAACCAGGGGATGGAGAAGCAGTACGCCAACGAGGTGGTGGGGCTGAACAACCGGATGACCGACATCCACGCCGCGATCGGGCGGGTGCAGCTGGGCAGGGTGTGGGGGTGGACGGCGCAGCGGCAGGCGAACGCGGCGTGGTTGGACGAGGCGTTGTCCGGGGTGGTGGTGACGCCGCCGGTGCGGGCGGGGTGCACGCACGTGTACCACCAGTACACGGTGCGGATCGCCGGTGCTACGGCCGCGGAGCGGGACGAGGTGGTGGGCGCGCTGCGCCAGGAGCACCGGGTGGGGTGCGGGGTGTACTACCCCACGCCCAACCACGAGCTGGTCTCGTTGTCGCGGTTCGCGCCGCCCTGGGAGCTGCCGGTGACCGCGCGGGCGGCGGCGGAGGTCCTCTCCCTGCCGGTGCACCCCTCGTTGTCGACCGGTGACCTGGAGCGGATCGCGGCCGCGGTGCACGCGGTCGTGGGGGCGGGGTCCTGATGGCCGGCGACGAGCGCCGCGAGGACACGGGCGAGGCACGGGCGAGGCCGGCAGCGCAGAGGAGCGAGCCGATGGGCGTGGCTGCCGTGGAGGAGGGTCGCACGATCCGGATGGGGCTGATCGGGCTGGGCTCGATGGGTCGTCATCACGCGCGGGTGATCCGTGAGGTGGAGGGGATGGACCTGGTCGCGGTGGCCGACCCGCAGGGGGACAAGCACGGGGTGGCCGGGCCGTTGGAGGTGCTGGGCGACGTGGAGGCGCTGATCGGTGCCGGGATCGACGCGGCGATGGTGGCGGTGCCGACGTACCTGCACGAGGAGGTCGCGCTGGCGCTGGCCGCGGCGGGGGTGCACACGATGGTGGAGAAGCCGATCGCGGCGTCGGCGGAGTCGGGGCAGCGGGTCGCGGACGCGTTCACGGCGGCGGGGCTGGTCGGGGCGGTGGGGTACGTGGAGCGGTGCAACCCGGCGCTGCTGCAGATGCGTCGGCGCATCGATGCCGGGGAGCTGGGGGAGGTGTTCCAGATCACGACCTCGCGGCAGGGGCCGTTCCCGGCGCGGATCGCGGACGTGGGGGTGGTCAAGGACCTGGCCACGCACGACATCGACCTGACCGCCTGGATCGCCCGCTCGCCCTACGCGGTGGTCTCGGGGCAGGTGACGCACCGCTCGGGGCGGGAGCACGAGGACATGGTCGTGGCCACCGGCCGGCTGGCCAACGGGGTGATCGTCTCGCACACGGTGAACTGGCTCTCTCCGATGAAGGTGCGCCAGACGGTGGCCACCGGCACCAAGGGCGCGTTCATCGCCAACACCCTCTCGGGGGACCTGACCTTCGTGGCCAACGGTGACGTGCGCAGCGAGTGGGCCCGCTCGACCGCCTTCCGCGGGGTCTCCGAGGGCGACTCGGTCCGCTACGCCATCGCCCGGCGGGAGCCGCTGCGGGTGGAGCAGGAGAACTTCCGCGACGCCCTGTGGGGTCGCCCCTCCGAGGCCGTGTCCATGGCCCAGGGCGTGCACACCCTGCAGGTCGTGGAGGCCATCCTCGCCTCCGCCGCCACCGGGGAGACCGTCCACCTGTGACCCGCCGTCCGCGGGTGCTGCTGGCCTCCCGGATCTTCGTGCCCGAGGCCGCCGCGGCCACCTTCCGGCTCCGTGCGCTGGTGTCGGCGCTGGCGCCGCGGGCGGACGTGGAGGTGCTGACGACCCGGCCGCCCCCTGCCCTGCGGTCCGGGGACCGGGAGCGCCCCGACGACCTGCCCGCGGGGGTGCGGGTCCGCCGCTGGCCGGCGCTGCGCGACGCCACCGGATACGTCCGCGGCTACCTGCCCTACCTGTCCTTCGACCTCCCGCTCGTGCTGCGCCTCCTGGTCGCGGGTCGTCCCGACGTGGTCGTCGTGGAGCCGCCGCCGACGACCGGTGCGGTGGTCAGGGCGACCCTGGCCCTGCGGTCCCTCGTCGGCGGCCCCGTCCCCTACGTCTACTACGCCGCCGACGTCTGGTCGGACGCCACCGCGTCCATGGGTGCCCCCGGGCCGGTGGTCGCGGCGATGCGCACGCTCGAGCGGTTCGCCCTCCGCGGGGCACGCGACGTCGTCGCCGTCTCCGAGGGCGTGGCCGACCGGGTCGGCGTGCTGGCCGGCGGGCGGACGACCGTCACCGTGGTGCCGAACGGGGTCGACACCGCCGTCTTCACGCCCGAGGGGCCGGTGCACCCGGAGGCGTCGGCGACGCCATACCTGGTCTATGCCGGGACCGCCTCGGAGTGGCAGGGGGCGGAGATCTTCGCCAGGGCCATGCCGCACGTGCTCGCCGAGCTACCCTCCGCCCGGCTCGTCTTCGTCGGGCAGGGATCGAGCTGGGCCGCCCTCGCGCAGGTGCGGGACGAGCTGCCGCCCGGAGCGCTCGAGCTGCGGCCGCTCGCGCCGCCCGCGGAGGCCGCGGCCTGGCAGCGCGGCGCCGCGGCCGCGCTGGTGAGCGTGCGGCCGGGCATCGGCTACGACTTCGCCTATCCGACGAAGGTGCTGGCGGCCCTGGCCTGCGGCACGCCCGTCGTGCACGCGGGACCGGGCCCGGCCGGGGAGGACGTGCGCACGCACCGGCTGGGGGAGGCCGTGCCCTACGACGTCGAGCAGGTGGCCGCCGCGATGGTGCGGGCCCTGCGCGCGGACCCGGACGCCGACCCCGCGGACGGGTCGGGGCGGGCCCGGCGGGCCGCCTGGGTCCGGACCCACCGCAGCCTGACCGCCACCGGACGCCGGGTCGCCGACCTCGTGCTGGGCACCCGCTGCGACGACGGGCCGGCTTCGCCTAGCATGGGATGAACCGGACGAGGACGACCGTGGCGACGCCGACGACGACACTCCTGGAGCGCGAGCAGCCGCTGGCGCAGCTGGCCGACGCGCTTCAGACCGCCACGCAGGGGCAGGGTTCGGTGGTGCTGGTCACCGGAGAGCCGGGGATCGGCAAGACAGCCCTGGTGACGGCGTTCTCGACCGCGGTCGCCGGACGGGCACGCGTGCTGACCGGCATCTGTGACGACCTCGCGACCCCGCGGACCCTCGGTGCCTTCCGGGACCTGGCGACGTCCTGGAGCCCACGGGTGGCCGAGGTGCTCCAGGAG
>DATISK010000181.1:0-4845 GCA_035581545.1 Ornithinimicrobium sp.
GTGTCGTCTCCGGCGTGCTGGTGGTCGGCCAGGCCTTTGGCGTGACGGGCCCGGTGCTGGCCGTCCTCGGCCGGGGAGCGGTGCTGCCCTGGGCGGCACTCACGGTCGCGGTCTTCGCGGGCCGGGCTGCCGTGGCCTGGCTGTCCGACGTGCTCGCCGCGCGGGCCGCCGCCCGGGTCGGCACCCACCTGCAGGGCCTCGTGGTCGGCGCCGTGCTCCGCGCCCCCCCAGGTCGTCGGGCGACCGGGGAGCTGGCGGTGCTGGCCACCCGCGGCGTCGCCGCCTGCGAGCCGTACCTGACCCGGTACCTCCCCGCCCTCGTCCTGGCGGCCGTGCTGCCACCCCTGACCCTGGCCGCGATCGCGTTCCTCGACCTGGCCAGCGCCCTGGTCGTGCTGCTGACGCTCCCGCTGGTGCCCGTCTTCGGCGTCCTCGTGGGTCTCGCCACCCGTGACCGGGCGACCTCGCAGTGGCGGGCGATGGCCTCCCTGTCGGGTCACTTCCTCGACGTCGTGCGGGGGCTGCCCACGCTGGTGGCGTTCCGTCGAGCCGACGCGCAGGCGGGGACGATCCGGGCCATCACGCACCGGTATCGCGAGCGCACCCTGGCCACCCTGAGGATCGCGTTCGCCTCTTCGGCCGTGCTCGAGCTCGTCGCCACGCTGTCGGTGGCCCTGGTCGCGGTGCTGGTCGGCGTGCGGCTCGCCCACGGCGACCTCGAGCTGCGGACCGCCCTGACCGTGCTGCTGCTGGCGCCGGAGGCCTACTGGCCGCTGCGGCGCGTGGGAGCCGAGTTTCACGCCGCTGCCGAGGGTGTCGCCACTTTCGAGCAGGGGAACGCGCTGGACACGGAGGCCGACGACGGCGGTCACGTCGAGGCCGGGACCACAGGGGCGTCCCGGCCCGGCGCGATCGTCGTCGACCGGCTCACGGTGCACCATCCCGGACGATCCGTGCCGGCGCTGTCGGACGTGTGCGCCGTGCTCCCGGGTCGTGGGGTCACCGTGGTCACCGGCCCCTCCGGGTGCGGCAAGTCGACGCTGCTGGCGGCGCTCGCGGGCCTGACCCCGCCCACGCGCGGATCGATCAGGGCAAGCGGCGCCGGGGCCGCCGGCCGGGCCTGGCAGTCGCAGGTCGCCTGGCTCCCGCAGCGTCCGGTGTTCGTGGCCGGGACCCTCGCCGACAACCTGCGGCTCGCCCGGCCGGACGCCTCCGACGAGGCCCTGTGGGAGGCGTTGCGGCAGGTGGCCCTCGAGGAGCGCGTCCGTGACCTGCCCGGCGGCCTCTCCACGCCGCTCGGAGAGGACGGAGCCACCCTGTCGGCGGGGGAGCGGGCCCGGCTGGCGCTCGCCCGGGTGGTGGTGTCCGACCGTCCCTGGGTCCTGCTCGACGAGCCGACGGCGCACCTGGACGAGCTGACCGAGCAGGTGATCGCGGACACCATCGTCTCCCTCGGACAGCACCGGGGTGTCGTCGTGGTGGCCCACCGCCCGGCGCTGGTCGAGCTGGCCGACGTGCTCCTCCAGCTCCCGGCCGCGGTCCCGCCTCCGGCCCGGACGGCGGCTGCGCCATCGTCACGCCTGCCCACCCTCGCCCCGGCCCCGGAGGGCCCGCCGGGGTCGTCGCCCGGCCTCGCGCTGCCCACGCTCCTCGGCGCCCTGGCCTCGGCCTCCGGGGTCGCCCTGACCGCCACCGCCGGCTGGCTGATCGTCCAGGCGTCGACGCGTCCGGCGATCCTCACTCTCATGGTGGCGATCGTGGGGGTGCGTGCCTTCGGGCTGGCCCGCCCCGTGCTCCGGTACGCCGAACGACTGCGGTCGCACGACGTCGTGCTGCGGCGGCTGGCGGACAAGCGGGTCGAGGTCTTCACCGCCCTCGTCCCCCTCACTCCGGGACGCCTGGGGCGACGGCGGGGCGACGCCCTCACGGCGGTGGTCGACGACGTCGACAGCGTGCTCGACCGGGAGCTTCGGGTCCGGATGCCGGTGCGCGGCTACGTCCTGGTGGCCACGCTGGCCTCGACCGTGGCCGCCCTGCTCGTGCCGCTGGCCGGGCTGGTCGTCGCGGGGACCTGCCTCCTGTCCGGCGTGGCCGGCTACGGCCTGGCGAAGGTGGGCGGCACCCGCGCGGAGCAGCGGTCCGTGGACCTCCGGGCCCGGCTGTCGGAGCGCGTGGTGGAGGTGGCGCAGAGCGCCACCGAGCTGATCATGTGGCAGGCCGACGACGGGGCTCTGCAGGACGTCGCCTCGATCAGCAGGGAGTCCGGGCGCAGCCGGGTGCGCGCCGCGAGGTGGCTGGCCTCGGGCCGGGCCGCGGTCCTGGTGCTGACGGGGGCCGGTGTCGCAACGGCCGCCGTGGCGACCGCGCCGCAGGTGGCGGCGGGCCAGGTGTCCGGCCCGATGGCAGCGCTCCTGGTGCTGCTGCCGCTCGCCGTCGGGGAGGTGGCGGCCGGGATGGCCGACGCCGGGGCGGTCTCGGCCCGGACGCGCGCCGCCGAGGAGCGGCTCGACGCGCTGACGGCCGCCGACCCGGCCGTGGATGACCCCGCCAGCCCCGTCCCGGCGCCCGGCTCCTCGGCCGTGGTGGTCGACCACCTGCACGCCGGGTGGGGGGACCGGCCGGCGCTCCGCGACCTCGGGTTCCACCTGGGGCCGGGTGACCGGGTGGCGGTCGTGGGCCCGTCCGGGTCGGGCAAGAGCACCCTGGCCGCGGTCCTGATGCGCTTCGTGGACCCCTGGGAGGGCCGGGTCACCCTGGGTGACGTCCCCCTCGGTCGGCTGGCCCTGGACGCCGTACGCCGTCGCGTCGGCCTCGTCGACGACGACCCGCACGTCTTCGCCACCACGCTCGTCGAGAACGTGCGGCTCGCCCGTCCCGGAGCGTCCGACGCCGAGGTCGAGGCGGCCCTGCGGGCAGCCCGGCTCGGCGCCTGGCTGGACACGCTCCCCGACGGGCTGTCCACGTGGCTGGGGGACGGCCACGCGGCGGTCTCCGGCGGGGAGCGTGCCCGGATCGCGATCGCCCGGTCGTTGCTCGCCGACCAGCCGGTGCTCGTCCTGGACGAACCGACGGCGCACCTGGACGGGGCGACCGCCGAGCTGCTGGCCGCCGAGGTGCTGGGCCGCGGGGACGGTCGGGGCGTCGTCTGGATCACCCACGGGACCGCGGGGCTGGACCGGGTCGACCGAGTCCTCGACCTCGACCGGGGGCCGACAGTGTAGGAATGGGGGCATGTCTGACTCCGGCAAGATCCGTGTCTACCTCCTCGACGACCACGACGTGGTCCGTGAGGGCCTGCGCTTCCTGCTCGAGCGCACCGAGGACATCGAGGTGGTCGGCGACTCCGGCTCCGCCGTGGACGCCACCGCGCGGATCCCGGCGCTCCGGCCCGACGTCGCCGTGCTGGACGCACGCCTGCCCGACGGGTCCGGCATCGAGGTCTGCCGGGCGGTCCGCGCCGTCGACCCGACCATCAACGCGCTGATCCTCACGTCGTACGACGACGACGAGGCGCTGTTCGCGGCGATCATGGCCGGTGCCTCGGGCTACGTGCTCAAGGAGATCAGGAGCAGCGACCTCGTGAGCGCGATCCGGCAGGTGGCGGCCGGCAACTCGCTGATCGACCCGACGCTGACCGCCCGCGTGCTCGACCGGGTCCGCAACGGCCCCGCGACGGCTCCGGAGCTGGCGAACCTGACCGAGCAGGAGCTCAAGCTGCTGGGTCACATCGCCGAGGGGCTGACCAACCGCCAGATCGGCGAGCAGATGTTCCTCGCTGAGAAGACGGTCAAGAACTACGTCTCCAGCATCCTCGCGAAGCTGGGGCTCGAACGGCGCACCCAGGCCGCGGTCCTCGCGTCGAAGCTCCTCGCCGCGCCGGACGGCCCCCACAGCTGAGGACCTTCGGCCCCCGGACCTGGGGACCACGTGCCCTGACTCGGGACTCCGTACGACGGCACTCTTGGTGGTGACAGAACGCAGGAGTTTCACCAAACAGGAGGTCGTCATCATGGCTGTCACTCACCACCACAGCACCACCGAGGGCGTCGTGACCGGCGCCCCCACCCAGTCCACCGGATTCCGAAGGGCGCTCGCCACTCTACGAATTGCCTACGGCATCACGTTCCTCTGGGCGTTCCTCGACAAGGCGTTCGCACTCGGGTTCCACACCGGCGCCATCACCGACCCGGAGACCGGCGCCCGCACCGGCATCGACTTCTTCGCGAAGGACCAGGCCTGGTTCAACGGTGGAAACCCCACCGAGGGCTTCCTCATGTTCGGCGTTCCCGCCGACAACCCCTTCAAGTCGATGTTCAACGGCATGGCCGGCGACACCTGGGTCAACTGGCTCTTCATGCTCGGCCTGCTCGGCATCGGTGTCGCGCTCCTCGCCGGAGTGGTGATGCGGATCGCGACGGCCGCCGGAGCGCTGATGTATGCGTTCATGTACGCCGCGGTCGTGCCCCTGGAGAACAACCCCGTCGTCGACGACCACCTGGTCGGCGTGATCGTGATGATCGTCCTGGCACTCGGCGCAGCCGGGACCACCTGGGGCCTCGGCCACTGGTGGAACAACACCGAGGCGGTCAAGAAGAACCCTGTGCTTCGCTGACCACATCGGCGCCACGAGAGGCCACCTGTTCCCCCGGAGCAGGTGGCCTTTCGCATGCCCGCCGTCAGGCGAGCGGCACCCGCCAGGTGAGGACCGTGCCGCGTGGCTGGTTGGGCCCCAGCTCCAGGGACCCGCCCAGCCCGCTGGCGCGGCGCCGCGCGTTGCGCAGGCCGCTCTCGGCGCGGTCGGGCGGTACGCCGGTCCCGTCGTCGGCGACGGTCACGACCAGCTCG
>DATISK010000182.1:0-9160 GCA_035581545.1 Ornithinimicrobium sp.
CGTCGCATGGTCATCTCATCCATTCTTCTCGTCGGTTCCACGTCGCAGGGAGGCAGGAACCGACCCGGGCCGTTCCGTGCGCGCGGCCGGAGGACGGCAGGGTGAGCTCCTCGGGACGGTCGTGGGTGGAGAAGGGGTACAGGGGTGCCCACCCGCCGACCGGCACCCTCGTCGCCCTGCGACCGCCCATTATGACTCGTCGGTAGCAAGACGCGGACCCCGGGTCCGCAGGGATCGCGGGACCGGGGACGGACGGGCCCGCCGGGCGGGTGGACGGGTCCGCCGGGCGGTGGACGGGGCCGTCAGGGCGCCGACCTAGCATGGACCCATGTCCACCGCCAGCGCCTCCGCGACCCGGTCGCCGCGGTGGGCCACGCCCGTCACCGTCCTGCTCGTGGCCGTGCTGACGGCGCTGCCGGTGGCCGCGCTGACCGGGGCCGCCGCCCCGCTGGTCCTGGGGGACGCCGGGCCGCTGGTGCGGTGGGGCCTGCCGCTGGTCGGGGTGGTGCACGACCTGGCCGCCGCCCTCACCGTCGGGCTGCTGGTCGTCGGGGCGTTCCTCGTCCGGGAGGGTCGGACGACCGACCGGCGCGGCACCGCCGCCCGGCTCGCGGTGCGCTCCTCGTTGCTCTGGCTGGCGAGCGCGGTGGTCGGCCTCGTGCTGACCTTCGCCGAGCTGGCCGGCATGCCCCTCACCGCGCCCGGCTTCGTCGCCGACCTGCTGGCCAACGTCTGGCGGCTGGAGCTGACCCGGCTGCTCGTCACCGAGATCCTGCTCGTGGCGCTGCTCCTCCTCCTGGTGTCCTGGGCCCGGACCCGTGGTGCGCTGGCCTGGTCGGCCGCCCTCGCCGTGCTCTCCCTCACCCCGCTGGCCTTCACCGGCCACTCCGCCTCGGCGGTCGGGCACGAGACCACGGTCACCGGGCTGGGTCTGCACCTGGTGGGGCTGAGCGTCTGGGTCGGCGGGCTGATGGCGATCGCGATGATGCTGCCCGTGCTGGGCCGGGCGCTGCCGGACACCGTGCGCCGCTACTCGGTGCTGGCGCTGTGGAGCTATGTCGCCGTCGGCCTGTCCGGGGTGATCTTCTCCACCGTGACGCTGGGCGGGCTCGCCAACCTCACCACCCCCTACGGCCTGGTGGTCGTGGCCAAGGTCGCGCTCCTGGTCGTCCTCGGTGTGCTCGGCTGGCGCCAGCGACGCACCGTCGTCGGCCGGGGGGTCGACTCGCCGGGACGCTTCGCCCGGCTGGCCTCCGCCGAGCTGGCGATCATGGGGGTGGCCGTCGCCCTCGGCGTCGTCCTGGCCCGGACCGAGCCCGCGGTGCCCGAGCAGATCGACATCAACTCGGTCATCGACCTCACCGGCTACCCGATGCCCGCGCCCTGGGGGTTCGAGCGCCTGCTGACCACGTGGCGGGTGGACTGGCTGTTCCTGCTCATGGCCCTCACCGCGGTCGGGCTCTACGGGTGGGGGATGGTGAAGCTGCGCCGCCGCGGCGACCGCTGGCCGGCGTGGAGGCTGCTGCTGTGGGTGCTCGGCTGGGGCGTCTTCGTCTACGTCACCAACGGCGCCCCCGGGGTCTACGGGCGGGTGATGTTCTCGGTCCACATGGTCGAGCACATGGCCCTGATGATGGCCGTGCCGATCCTGCTGGTGCCGGCCAGCGCCATCACCCTGGCGCTGCGTGCGCTGCCGGCCCGGCGGGACAAGACCCTGGGCCCTCGCGAGGTGCTGCTGGCGCTCGTGCACTCCCGCTGGGCCTCGTTCGTGGTCAACCCGGCGGTCGCGGGCGCCATGTTCTTCGGCAGCCTCGTCGTCTTCTACTGGAGCGGCATGCTCGGGTGGGCGCTGACCACGCACGTGGGGCACCTGTTCATGGTCATCCACTTCACGCTGACCGGCTACGCGTTCGTCTGGTCGCTCGTCGGCACCGATCCCGGCCCGCCGAAGTGGCCGGCTCCCTTCCGGATGATGGTGCTGCTGGTCACCCTGGCGGCGCACGCCTTCTTCGGGCTGGCGCTCATGCAGGGGGCGTGGTTGCTCGCGCCGGAGTTCTTCAAGACGATCGCCGTACCGTGGGTGCCCGACCTGCTGGCCGACCAGCAGCTCGGCGGCACCATCGCCTGGGGCATCGGCGAGCTGCCCACCGTGGTGCTCATGCTCATGGTCGGCCTCGACTGGCTGCGGCGGGACACCCGCGAGGCGGTCCGCTCCGACCGGCAGGCCGACCGCGACGACGACGCCGAGCTGCGTGCCTACAACGACCGACTGGCGGCCATGTCCGCCCGCACCGACCGGAGGAGCACACCGTGAGGATCGCCATCATCCAGCTGGCCTACGGCGACGGGGCCGACGAGAGCGTCGCCGCACGCGCCAGGCGCGTCGCCGACCTGGTCCGCGAGCACGCGCCGGGGCACGACCTCGTCGTGCTGCCCGAGCTGTGGAGCGCCGGCGGCTTCGCCGTCTCCGAGTGGGAGGAGCGTGCCCAGTCGCTCGAGGGCCCCGAGCTGCCCGAGGCCCTGACCCCGCTCCAGGACGCGGTCCGCGGCACCGGTGCGGTGCTGCATACCGGGTCCGTGGTGGAGCGGACCGCCGACCCCGGCCCCGAGGGCCGCCACCTGCGCAACACCTCCGTCGTGCTCGACCCGCAGGGGGAGGTCGTGGTCACCTACCCCAAGATCCACCGCTTCGGGTTCGGCGGGGGTGAGCCGCGGCTGATGGAGGCGGGCGGCGACATCGTCGTCCTCGACCTCCCCGCGCCGGCCGACGCGCTCCGCGTGGGCCTGTCGACCTGCTACGACCTGCGCTTCCCCGAGCTCTACCGCGCACAGCTGGACCTGGGGGCGGAGCTGTTCGTGGTGCCGGCGGCCTGGCCGGCGCCACGGGTGGAGGCCTGGCGCCTGCTGCTGCGGGCCCGGGCGATCGAGGACCAGTGCTTCGTCGTCGCCTGCAACACGGCGGGGGAGCACGCCGGCATCCGGATGGGCGGCTACAGCGCGGTCGTCGACCCGTGGGGGAAGGTGCTGGCCGAGGCCGGGACGGAGGAGGAGGTCCTCTCCGTGCAGATCGACCCCGCCGAGGTGCAGCGGGCGCGGACCGACTTCCCGGTGCTGGGCGACCGGAGGTTGTGAGGAGGGCGCCGTCGGGGCACCCGGCCGAGCAGCGCGTCCGACGGGTGCGGCGGGCAGCGCGTCCGACGGGCCACGTGGGGTGGGAGGGGCTACGGTGGTAGACGATCTCTTCGGAAAGGAACCACCATGGGCCTGGGCCTCGGAATCTTCCTCCTCGCCGTCGGCGCGATCCTCGCGTTCGCCGTGGAGTACACGTTCGCCGGCATCGAGGTGCACACGATCGGCTACATCCTGATGGCGGCCGGGGTGCTGACCCTGCTGCTGGGGCTGGTGATGAACACCCAGCGGGCCAACACCACCCACCGTGAGGTCGTCGACCGGCACGACGACACCGACGTCCGCCACCGCGACGTCTGACCTGCGGGCGGCGTCTGGCCTGCCGAAGGCGTCTGAGCTGCCGACGGCGTCTGGACTGCCGACGGCCGCTCACGCGCGGGCGGGCGCCCAGCCTGCACCCAGCCGGGCTGCCTACGCTGGGACCGTCCCCCTGCCCCACCCGTGAGGCTCCCTGACGCATGAGCGAGACCGCCCACCGCGAGTCGCTCGTGCACGCCCCGGTGACCCGGCGTGGCCAGCTGGCGTCGACGGGATCCCGCACCGCCACCCGTCCGACCGGGGCCGGTGCCACCCCCTGGAGGCCCGAGGGGCCGGCCGGCGGACACCGGCCGGAGAGCGCCGCGGAGCGTTTCGCCCGGCTGCGCGACCGGGTGCACGGGGTTCTGCCCGACCGGATCGGTCGCCTGGTGCCCGTGACGGCGGTCGGCTTCGCCGCGATCAGCTCCTTCACCTACGCCGTCGACCTGGCCATCCTGGCCGTGGCCTTCGACGTCCTCGGCCTGGCGTACCCCGTGGCGGTGACCGTGGGCTACCTGGTCGCCTTCACCCTGGCGTTCGTGCTCAACCGGGTGCTGAACTTCCAGTCGCACGGCCACGTCGCCGGGCAGACGGGCCGCTACGTGCTCACCGTGGCGGCCAACTACGCACTCTTCATCCTGCTGCTGTCGACGACGCTCGAGGCCGTCGGCGTGCACTTCCTCGCCGCCCGGCTGGTCGCCGGCGCCTGCGAGGCGGTCTTCATGTACCTGATGATGCGGATGGTCGTCTTCCGGCAGAAGCGCTACGCCTGAGCGCGAGACCTCTCGTCAGGTTCGAACGGACCTCTCGTCCGGTTTGATCGGGCGGGCGGGCATCGTCGCTGTTCACTGTGCGAACACCCGGTCAAACCGGACGAAAGGTCCGCACGACAGCGCCCGGCCGAACCTCAGAACGACTCCTCGGGCAGGTCCATCAGGTCGGAGGCGTCGCCGGCGGTGACCACCCGGCGGTCCGACCCCAGCCGGGGCAGCACCTCGGAGGCGAAGAACCGGGCGGCGGCGACCTTGCCCCGCAGGAAGGCCTCGTCGGCCGGTCGCTCGCCCGCGTCGAGCAGGCGCTGGGCCACCTCGGCCTGGCGCAGCAGCAGCCAGGCGATCACCAGGTCGCCCGCGGCGAGCAGCAACCGGGTGGTGTGCAGGCCGACCGCATAGATCTGCTCGGCCTCCTGCTGGGCGGCCATCGCCCGGCCGGTCAGGTGCTCGACCATCGCCTGCACCTCGCCCAGCGCCCGCAGCACGGACTGGCGCACCGGCCCCAGCCCGTCGTCGGTCTGCGCGGTGGCGGTGCCCATGATCTGCTGGGCGACGTACCCCAGCGCCGCGCCCTTGTCCCGGACGATCTTGCGGAAGAAGAAGTCCAGGCCCTGGATCGCCGTCGTGCCCTCGTAGAGGGAGTCGATCTTGGCGTCGCGGACGTACTGCTCCAGCGGATAGTCCTGCAGGAAGCCGGACCCGCCGAAGGTCTGCAGCGACTCGGTCCCGAGCAGCACCCAGGCCCGTTCGGACCCGCAGCCCTTGACGAGCGGCAGCAGCAGGTCGTTGACCCGCACGGCCATCGAGGCGGGCGAGTCGGGAGCGACCTGCTCGCCGCCGGAGGCCAGCTGGGCGGCCTGCACCGTGTCCTGGAAGGAGGCGGTGTAGAGCATCAGCGCCCGCAGCCCCTCGGCGTAGGACTTCTGCAGCATCAGCGAGCGCCGCACGTCGGGGTGGTGGGTGATGGTCACCCGTGGAGCGGTCTTGTCGGTCATCTGCGTCAGGTCGGCGCCCTGGACCCGCTCCTTGGCGTAGTCCAGCGCGTTGAGATAGCCGGTCGACAGCGTCGCGATGGCCTTGGTGCCGACGAGCATCCGGGCGTACTCGATGACCCGGAACATCTGGGCGATGCCGTCGTGCACCTCACCGACCAGCCAGCCGACCGCCGGCCGGGACGCGTCCTCGCCGAAGCGCAGCTCGCAGGTGGTGGAGACCTTCAGGCCCATCTTGTGCTCGATGTTGGCCACCTCGACCCCGTTGGCGTCGCCGACCTCACCGGTCTCCCGGTCGACGTGCCTGCCCGGGACGACGAACAGCGACAATCCCTTGGTACCCGGCCCGGCGCCCTCGGGGCGGGCCAGCACGAAGTGGATCACGTTGTCGTAGAACGGAGCCGTGCCGCTGGTGATGAACCGCTTGACCCCGGTGACGTGCCAGGTGCCGTCCTCCTGCTGCACGGCCTTCGCGCGCCCGGCACCGACGTCGGAGCCTGCGTCCGGCTCGGTGAGCACCATCGTGGCGCCCCACTTCCTGTCCACCATCAGCTGGGCGAACCTCTGCTGCTCGGGCGTGCCGAGGCGGTAGAGCACGGTCGCGAAGGAGAACCCGGCGGCATACATCTTCACCGCGGGGTTGGCGCCCAGCACCATCTCGGCCACGGCCCAGGCCAGGCTCGGGGGCGACGCGGTGCCGCCGAGCTCGGTGGGGACCTCCAGGCGCCACCACTCGTTGTCGACCCAGGTCTGGTAGGACCGCTGGAAGGACTCGGGCATCGTCACCGAGCCGTCGCTGGTGTCCAGCACCGGCGGCGTGCGGTCCGACTCCAGCAGGGAGTCCCCGATCGGCCCCTCGGCGAGCTGGGCGACCTGGTGCAGGACGTCCCGCGCGGTCTCGACGTCGATGTCCTCGAACGGTGCGGTGCCCAGCACCTCCCCCCGCTCCAGCACGTCGAAGAGCATGAACTCGATGTCACGGACGTTGCTCCGGTAGTGACCCACGGTCGCCTCCACGCTGAGTCCCGGTACCCGGTACCGGGAGTACCTACTTCTTGGTAACAAGTGTGGCGCACGGGTCCGGGGAAAGCAACAGCGGGGGGGGGGGCAGGAGTATGCGGTCGCCCGCCCGTCAGAGCCGCAGCAGCTGCTCCCGGGTCGCCCGGGCCAGGCACTCGGCCGTCCGGTTCCAGGAGGCGTGCGCCCCGAACCGGGCGGACAGGTCGACCGCGCTGACCCGGCCCACCTGGGCCACCGGCGTGCCGGGCCGGACGGTGCCGACGAGGACGACCACGGGGATGCCGTGGCGCTCCGCCGCGGCGGTGACGCCACCGACGACCTTGCCGCGGAAGGACTGCTCGTCCAGGGCGCCCTCGCCGGTGAGGACCGCGTCGGCCCCGTCGAGGGCGGCGTCGAGCCCGACGTGCTCGGCGACCACGTCGAAGCCGGGGGCCAGCCGGCCGCCGAGGGCGACCAGCCCGGCGCCGAGGCCCCCGGCGGCGCCTCCGCCCGGCATCGTCGGCAGGTGCACGCCGGCCGCGGCCAGGCGTTCGCCGAAGACCACGAGGTAGTGCGCCTGCACCCGCTCCAGCCGCCGCGTCAGCTCCTCGACCTGCTCGGGCGTGGCGCCCTTCTGCGGGCCGAAGACCCGGGCGGCGTCGGTGAGCACGGTCGTCACGTCGCAGGCGGCGACCAGGTCGACGCCCAGGCCCAGCGGCGTCCGGCCGTCCAACCCCTCGAGGACCGCGGCCACCGCGTCCCGGCCGCCGTCGGTGGTCGCCGACCCGCCGAGACCGACCACGACGGTCCGGGCGCCGGCACGCACCGCCTGCGCGACCAGCTCACCGGTGCCGCGGCTGGTGGCAAGCAGGGGATCGTTGCCCGCCGCCCCGCCCGCGAGCGCCAGGCCGGAGGCGAGGGCGCTCTCGACGACGGCCGTCCCGTCCTCGCCCAGCCGCCACGCCACCTCGACCGGACGCCCGTGCGGCCCGGTGACCACGCTCGTGCGGGTCGCCCCGCCGAAGGCGTCGAGCATCCCCTCCCCGCCGTCGCAGAACGGCATACCGCGCACGTGCCAGCCCAGCTCCTCGGCGGCCGGGGTGACGGCGGCGACCACCTCGGGAGCCGTCAGGGAGCCGCGGAACTTGTCCGGGGCCACGACCAGGACGCGGCGCCGGACCTCCGAGGGGTCAGGACCCCCGGTGCCCCTTGCGTCACCCCTGTCCATCCAGCGATGCTAGCGGTCGACCCACAGGGAGGTGGCCGGTGAAGCAGCTGCTCGGTCGTGCCGCCGTCGTCCTCGGCGCCGTCATCGTGGCGGTGACCCTGTGGGCGTTCGCCGAGCCCCGGCTCGTCCTCGAGACCCCCCGCCACACGGTGGAGCTGCCCGGCCTGACGGCGGAGCAGGACGGCCTCGAGGTGGCGGTGCTCTCGGACCTGCAGGTCGGGATGTGGTGGGCCAACACCGGGATGGTCGACCGGGCCGTCGAGGCGATCGTCGCCGGCGACCCCGACCTGGTCCTCCTGCCGGGCGACTTCCTCTACAGCACCGAGCCGGACGTGCAGACCCAGGTGGACACGGTGCTCGATCTGCTCGACCCGTTGGTGGACAGCGGCATCCCGACCCTGGCGGTGCTCGGCAACCACGACCACGAGGCGGGCGGCTCGCAGGAGATCGCCGCCGCGCTGGAGGCCGCCGGCATCGACGTCCTGCTCAACGAGTCGGTCGTCGTCCCGGTGGCGGGGACGGACGGGTCCGACGAGGGCGAGGACCGACTGCACGTCGTGGGGGTCGGTCCCGCCCGGCCCGGTCTGGCCGATCCGGAGCAGGCCGTGGCCGGCGTCCCGGACGGCGCTCCACGGGTGGTGATGATGCACAACCCGTCCGCCTTCGTGGACCTGCCCGCAGGGACCGGGCCGCTCTCGGTCGCCGGGCACACGCACTGCGGTCAGATCGCGGTGCCGTTCGCGCCGCACTCCTCCTACCTGGGGCTCACCGAGGAGGAGGAGGTGGTGGCCGACGGCTGGGCGCCGGAGGGCCACGGCGCCGCGGGCAACGACCTGTTCGTCACGTGCGGGGTGGGCTTCAGCCTCGCGCCCGTGCGGTTCAACGCCCCGCCGCAGGTGGTCTTCTTCGAGCTCGTCGCCCCGAGCGGCTGAGCGCCGGCCTGGGGCCGGGCGACTCAGGCCTGCCGCTGCTGCTCCTCCTCCGCGGCCCTCGCCTCCGTGTCCTCCTCCTCCTCCTCCTCCTCGTGGGACAGCTCGCGCTCGGCGAGCATCTGCAGCGTCTTGGACATGGTGATCAGCACCGCGGTCGCCGTGGGGGAGGCGGGCGTCGACGGGTCGTTGACGACCTGGTCGAGGTGGTCGGTGGCCGCGTGCATCCGCCGCAGGTCCAACCGGTCCTTGGTCAGCCGCCACTCGTCGAGGAGCTCCTGCAGCGCCCCCAGCGCCTCGGTCGTGGCCTCCCGCACCAGCTCCGGCATCGCCGGGCCCTTGAGGTCTCGCCCGGCGGAGACCAGCTCCATCGCGGCGGCCGCGAACTCCCAGGTCCGCAGCTGGTCCTCGGCGCGGGCGATCGTGGCGGCGTGCTGGTGGGCCCGCTGGTTCTTGCGCCGGGCGTCGCGCAGCTCGGCGACCGACTGGCGAGCCCGGTAGAGCTCCTGGTCGAGGTCGGGGCTGCGGCCGTGGCGCGGGTCCTTGGCGTCCTCCTGCATCTTCTCCACGCTGCGGGCGTCCGCCTCGTGCGTGCTCTCGGTGTCGGTGCCGCCCGTGGTGGCGGCCCCCCGGGTGTCCCGCTGGTCGTCACCGCCCTCGGTGTCGGCGGACCTGCCCTCCTCCTCCTCCTGGTCGGCGCCCGCGGCCCCGTCGGCCCCGGGCCTGCCGTCGGCCCCCTCCTCGTCGTCGACC
>DATISK010000183.1:0-26359 GCA_035581545.1 Ornithinimicrobium sp.
GGCGCCGGCGCTCAGTGGGCCTCGGTCACTCGTTCCGGGTGGGTGCGCGCGAGCACGCAGTCGGGGCACAGGCCGTGTCCCGGCAGGTGGTAGAAGACGCAGCACCCCGCGCGCAGGAAGGCCCGGTCCGTCGGGTCCTCGCCGGGCACGGCCGTGCCGACACCGGGTGGCAGCTCGTCCGCGGCGACCAGGCCACCCCCCGCCCGGACGGCGGGGTCGGCCAGCAGGAGGGCACCCAGCGCGGCGACGTCGTCGGCGTGCTCGGGGCGGCGGGCCGTGAGCACCCGCAGCGCTCCGACCAGGCTCGAGGTGCTGTTGCTCACGAGCACCTTCTCCGGGGTGCGGCCCACGCGGGCGCAGGCCTGGTGCAGGTCGCGCAGCGAGGAGGCCACGACCTCCTCCACGATGCGGTGGGCCGCCTCCTGCGGGGAGGCGACGGCCGCCCCGCGGCCACCGTCCCTGACCCCCAGCGGGACCGCACCCCGGTGCACCGGGCTGGCCAGGAGCGCGGAGGAGGACAGGTCGGGCAGCCAGGAGTGCAGCACCACGGAGGCCAGCGCCACCGACCACAGCCGGGAGGCCAGCCCGACCTGCACGGCGGAGACCGCGACCTTCGGGTCGAGGTCGCCTGCCGGGATCCCGGCGCCGTCGGCGAGGGTGGCGCGCACGACCGCGAAGCGTGCCTCCAGGGCGGGTGCGGACAGCACCTCGGTCCACCCGACCGCGTCGGAGGCGGTCGGGGGCGGTGCGGCGAGGGAGAAGAAGCCGCCGAGCCCGTCCAGCGTGCGGACGAGCCCGGCCGCTCCCGACGCCGGTGGTGTCACCGTCACGTCCTCTGCGCGAGCACCGCCCGGGCGGCCGCGAAGCGGGCGATCGGCACGCGGAACGGCGAGCAGGACACGTAGGTCAGACCCAGCTCCTCGAACAGGTCGATCGAGGCCGGGTCGCCGCCGTGCTCGCCGCACACCCCGAGCTTGAGGTCGGGCTTGGCCGAGCGCCCGCGCTCGGCGGCGATCTGCACGAGGCCGCCGACGCCGTCCTTGTCGATCGACTCGAACGGGTTGAACGGGATCACCTCGTCCGAGACGTAGGCCGACAGGAACCCGCCCTCGGCGTCGTCCCGGCTGATCCCGATGCCGGTCTGGGTCAGGTCGTTGGTGCCGAAGGAGAAGAAGTCGGCGTGCTCGGCGATCTGGTCGGCCACGATCGCCGCCCGCGGCAGCTCGATCATCGTGCCCACGTGGACCTCCATCTGCTCGCCCGCGGCCTGGAGCTCCTCGGCGACGGTGCGCTCGACGATCTCGCGCTGCACCTGGAGCTCCTTGGCGTAGGCCACCAGCGGGATCATGATCTCGACCGTGGCCGTCTCGCCGTCGCGCTCCTTGACCGCCAGCGCGGCCCGGATGATCGCGCGGGTCTGCATCTCGGGGATCTCCGGGTAGAGCATCGCGAGCCGGCAACCGCGGGTGCCCAGCATCGGGTTCTGCTCGTGCAGGCGCTTGACCTGGGACAGCAGGGTCCGGGCGTTGGACAGCTCGTCCCGGTCACCGTCGGTGAGCTCGAGGCGCTGGACGAGCAGTGACTGCTCCACCAGGTCGGGCAGGAACTCGTGCAGCGGCGGGTCCAGGAGCCGGACGGTCACCGGCAGGCCCTTCATCTGGGTGAAGATCTCCTCGAAGTCCTCCTGCTGCATGGGCAGGATGGCCTCGAGGGCCTCGGCGCGCTCCTCGGCGTCCTCGGCCAGGATCATCCGCCGCACGGCGGGGAGCCGGTCGGCGGCCATGAACATGTGCTCGGTGCGGCACAGACCGATGCCCTCGGCGCCCAGCTCGCGGGCCTTGGCGGCGTCCTCGCCCGTGTCGGCGTTGGCCCGCACGCCCAGGCGGCGGATCTCGTCGGCCCAGCCGACGATCGCGCTGAAGTCCTCGTTGATCTGCGGCGGCACCAGCTCCAGCGCCTCACCGTAGACCTCACCGGTGGACCCGTCGAGGGTGATGACGTCGCCCTCGGCGAAGGTCGAGTCGCCGACCGTGAGGGTCTTCTCGGCCGTGTTGATCCGGATCCCCTGGGCACCCGCCACGCAGGGCTTGCCCATGCCGCGCGCGACCACGGCGGCGTGGGAGGTCATACCGCCGTGCGCCGTGAGCACGCCCTGGGCCACGATCACGCCGTGGATGTCGTCCGGGGTGGTCTCGTAGCGGACGAGGACGACGGCCTCGCCGGCGCGTCCGCGCTCCTCGGCGGTGTCGGCGTCGAAGACGACCGCACCGACCGCGGCACCGGGGGAGGCGGGCAGGCCCTTGGTCACCGGCTTCTTGCCGTGGTCCGCGTCGATCGCCGGGTGGAGCAGCTGGTCGAGCTGCCCCGGGGCGATCCGCTGCAGGGCCTCCTCGCGGGTGAGCACACCCTCCTCGACCATGTCGCGCGCCACCTTGAGGGCGGCGGCCGCGGTGCGCTTGCCGTTGCGGGTCTGCAGCAGGTAGAGCGTGCCCTCCTCGACGGTGAACTCGATGTCCTGCATGTCCTTGTAGTGGTTCTCCAGGTCGTGCATGGTCTGGACGAGCTGGGCGTAGGCCTCGGGCAGCACCTCCTCCATCTCGGAGAGCTCGCGCGGGGTCCGGATGCCGGAGACGACGTCCTCGCCCTGGGCGTTGACCAGGAACTCGCCGTAGAGCTCCTTGCCGCCCGTCGAGGGGTTGCGGGTGAAGCAGACGCCGGTGGCGGAGGTCTCGCCGCGGTTGCCGAAGACCATCTGCATGACGTTGACCGCCGTGCCCAGGTCGTCGGGGATGTCGTTGGCCTTGCGGTAGACCCGCGCCCTGGGGGTGTCCCACGAGCGGAAGACGGCGTCGATCGCGCCGCGCAGCTGCTCGCGCGGGTCGGCGGGCAGCTCCCGGCCGAGCTCACGGCGCGAGACGTCCTTGAAGGTGGCGACGAGCTCCTTGAGGTCGTCGGTGGACAGGTCGGTGTCCTGCGCGACGCCGCGCCGTGCCTTGAGCGAGGTCAGCTCGTCCTCGAACAGGTGCGGGGGGACGCCCTCGACGACCTCGCCGTACATCTGGAGGAACCGGCGGTAGGAGTCCCAGGCGAAGCGGGGGTTGTCCGCCTCCGCGCCCAGCGCCTCGACCGTCTCGTCGCTGATGCCCAGGTTGAGGATGGTGTCCATCATGCCGGGCATGGAGAAGACGGCCCCGGAACGCACCGACAGCAGCAGCGGCTGGTGGGCGCCCCCGAGGCTGCGTCCGGTGCGCTCCTCGAGCCGGGCCAGGGCCGCCAGGGTGTCGTCCCACAGCTGCTCGGGCCACTCCCCGGAGTTCTCCATCGTGGCCACGCAGGCGGCGGTGCTCACCGTGAAGCCGTCCGGCACCGGGATGCCCAGACGCTTCATCTCGGCCAGGTTGGCCCCCTTGCCGCCGAGCAGGGGCTTCATGCCGGCGTTGCCCTCGGACATGTCGTAGAGGTACTTGACCTGGTCGTTCTCGCTCATGCTGGCGTGCTCCGCTCTGTGCGTGGTTCCGGGGCGTCCTCGCCCCGTATACACCTGTCGACCCTAGCGTGGCCGGGTCACCGGCCGGCAGCCGCCTCCCGGCGCTTCTGGACGACCTCGATCACCCTCCCGGCGGCCTCCTCGAGGGCCAGGCTGGTCGTGTCGATCACCGGGCAGCCCAGGCTGCGCTGGACGGCCGTCACCTCGTCGAGCTCGTCGAAGATGTGCGCCAGCTCGGTGTAGCCGTCGCGCTGGACGGCCCGGCTGCCCATGGACCGGACACGTCGGGTGCGGATCTGGGCCAGCCGCTCCGGGTCGATGGTCAGCCCGACCACCTTCCAGCGCTGCACCTGGAAGAGCTGCTCGGGCGCCGGGATGCCGGGGACCAGGGGGATGTTGGCGGTCTTGTACCCCAGGTAGCCCAGGTACATCGACAGCGGCGTCTTGCCGGACCGGCTCACCCCCACGAGGACGATGTCGGCCTCACGCAGGTGGTTGGACAGGTTGCCGTCGTCGTTGGCGATGGAGAACTCCATCGCCTGGACCCGCTTGAAGTAGTCCTCGCCCACCCCGACCGGGCGCACCACGCGCTCGGGGTCCTGTCCGGTCGCCTCGCGCAGCGCCCCCACGGCAGGCTCGAGCAGGTCGGCGTGCGGCAGCCCGCGCTCGGTGCACAGCTGGGCGACCAGGTGGCGAAGCCCCTCGTCCACGACGGTGGAGAAGACGACGGTGCGGGCCCGGTCCGGGTGCATCCGGGCGAACGCGTCGTGCAGGCCCTCGGCGGAGGACTGGCGGGGGTGCCGGATGATCCGCACGTCGTAGCCGACGTACTGGGCGGCGGCGGCGCGGGCCACCCGGGCCGCGGTGTCGCCGGTGGAGTCGGCGATGATGTGGACCTCGATCGGGGTGTCCGGCATGCCCGACAGCGTAGGGCGTCGGGTCAGACGGGGTCGTTGCGCTCGCCGGGGGACGGCTCGGTGCTGGTGCCCTCCACGTCGGCGGGGAAGGAGTTCCCGTCGTCGGGGATGGAGGAGGGGTCGGAGGTCTGCGTCACCTGTTCCTGCACCTCGGCCGGCACGGTGGCGTCGGCGAGGTAGGAGGGGGCGTCGTGCTCGGCCTCGACCTGCTCGGCGGTCGTCGGGTCCTGGTCATCGTCCGCGTCCCGGCCGAAGCCGCCACCCAGGAAGGTGCCCTCGGGGGCGTCGTCGCCGCCGGTGCTCGTCTGCTCGTCCATGTCGTCAGCCTGCCCCTGCCCCGGCGGCCCGGCAACCGGTGGCTGCCAGACTGGGCTCCCATGGCCCCGCACCCGACGTCCCCGGTGGTGGCCGTCGTCGGTCCGACGGCGACCGGCAAGTCGGACCTCGGCGTGGCGCTGGCGCTGGCGCTGGACGGTGAGGTGGTCAACGCCGACGCCTCCCAGCTCTACCGGGGCATGGACGTCGGCACCGCCAAGCTGTCCCTGGCGGAGCGGCGCGGCGTGCTCCACCACCAGCTCGACGTCCTGGACGTGCGCGAGGAGGCGACGGTCGCGGCCTACCAGGCGGCGGCCCGGGCCGACCTGGGCGCGGTCCGGGCCCGCGGACGGGTCCCGGTCGTCGTGGGAGGTTCCGGGCTCTACGTGCGCGCGCTCCTCGACCGGCTGGAGATCCCCCCGACGGACCCGCAGGTGCGGGCCCGCTGGGAGGCCGAGCTGGAGCGGGTCGGACCGGAGGCGCTGCACGTGCGTCTCGCCGGGTCCGACCCCGTCGCGGCCCGGGCGATCCAGCCGCGCAACGGACGCCGGATCGTGCGTGCCCTGGAGGTCGTCGACCTCACCGGGCGCCCGTTCAGCGCCACCATGCCCACCCGCGAGCACGTGGAGCCCACCGTGGTCCTGGGGCTGAGGGCGGACCGGGAGGTGCTCGCCGGGCGGATCGCCGCACGGACGGAGGGGATGTGGCGCGCGGGCCTGGTCGAGGAGGTGCGGGCCCTGGTGGACCTCGGCCTGCGGGAGGGGCGGACCGCCTCCCGCGCCGTCGGCTACGCCCAGGTGCTGCGGCAGCTCGACGGGAAGCTGACCCGGGAGGAGGCGGTGGCGCAGACCGTCGTCGCGACCCGGCGGCTCGCCAGGCGGCAGGAGCGGTGGTTCGGGCCCGACCCGCGCATCGTCTGGCTCGAGCACGACGCCCCCGACCTGCTGCAGCAGGCCCTGGCCGCGGTCGCCGCCGGGCCGGTCAGGCCCTGGCCACCCGCAGGATCCTGAACCCCTTGCTGCTGGCGGTGCGGTCCACGGCGACCGGCCCCATGAGGTCGGGCAGGGTCGCGGCCAGCCAGGTCTGGAGGGAGTCGGCCCCCAGGTTCTTCTGCACGACCAGGTATGCCGTCCCCCCGGGGGCCAGGCGGGGGAGCCAGGTGGCGAGCATCTCGTGGAGCGCCGCCTTGCCGACCCGGATCGGGGGGTTGGACCACAGCACGTCGAACGTCTGGTCCGTCGGCACGTCGTCGGGGGGGAGGACCTCGACCCGGTCGGCGACGGCGAGGGCCTCGGCGTTGCGGCGGGCCAGGTCGAGGGCCCGCTCGTTGACGTCGACCGCCACGACCCGTGCCCCGGGTGACTCCAGGGCCATCGTCAGGGCCAGCGGACCCCAGCCGCAGCCGAGGTCGAGGAAGGTCCCCGCCGACGGGGGCGGGGGCACCTCGGCCAGCAGCACGCGGGTCCCCCGGTCGATCCCGTCGGGGGAGAAGATCCCGCCGGCCGTGACCACCTCGACGTCCCGGCCGGCCAGCCGCACGGCCATCCGACGCAGCTCGCCGTCGGAGGCGGGGCGGGCGGTGAAGTAGTGGTCCTGGGGCGCGGACATGGTCGGGGAGTCTACGGCGCCCGGCACCGGCGGGGCAGGGCCGCGGGCACAAAACGGGTGGTCCCCGGCGTTGTCCTCTGCGAAGGTGGGGATCAGGAGCAGTCCCACCGCATACCCCCGTGCCTGACCCGAAGGAGACCATGGCGCACCCGCAGGACCACCCCACCCCCCTCCGCAGCGACGTGCTCGAGGAGGACGCCTGGGGCCACGGCCTCGCCGACGACCACGGCGACCACCCCGACGGCGACCAGCTCGACCGCGAGGAGCGCGCCGCCCTGCAACGGGTCGCCGGCCTCTCGACCGAGCTCGAGGACGTCACCGAGGTCGAGTACCGGCAGCTGCGGCTGGAGCGCGTCGTGCTCGCCGGGGTCTGGGCCGACGACGGACGGACCACCGCCGAGGACGCCGAGAACTCCATGCGCGAGCTGGCCGCCCTGGCCGAGACCGCCGGCTCGACCGTGCGCGACGGGGGCGTCCAGCGCAGGCTCAAGCCGGACCCGGCCACCTACCTGGGCTCGGGCAAGGCCAAGGAGCTGCGCGACCTCGTCGCCGAGCACGGCGCCGACACCGTCATCTGCGACGGGGAGCTGGGTCCCTCCCAGCGCCGGGCCCTGGAGGACGTGGTCAAGGTCAAGGTCATCGACCGGACCGCGCTGATCCTCGACATCTTCGCCCAGCACGCCAAGAGCCGCGAGGGCCGGGCGCAGGTCGAGCTGGCCCAGCTGCAGTACCTGCTGCCCCGCCTGCGCGGCTGGGGCGACTCGATGTCCCGGCAGGCCGGTGGCCGGGTCGCCGGCGGTGAGGGCATCGGTTCCCGCGGCCCCGGTGAGACCAAGATCGAGCTGGACCGGCGTCGGATCAACACCCGCATCGCCAAGCTGCGCCGGGACATCACCGCGATGAAGACCGTGCGCGACACCAAGCGCAGCTCGCGCCGGGCGCACCGGGTCCCCAGCGTGGCGATCGTGGGCTACACCAACGCCGGCAAGTCCTCGCTGCTCAACCGGCTGACCGGCGCGGGCGTGCTCGTCGAGGACCAGCTGTTCGCCACGCTGGACCCGACCGTGCGCCGGGCCGAGACCGAGGACGGGCGCACCTACACCCTCTCCGACACCGTCGGGTTCGTGCGGCACCTGCCGCACCAGCTCGTCGAGGCGTTCCGGTCCACCCTGGAGGAGGCCGCCGGGGCCGACGTGCTCCTGCACGTCGTCGACGGGTCCCACCCCGACCCCGAGGGGCAGATCGCCGCGGTCCACGAGGTCCTGGCCGAGGTCGAGGACGGGGCCGCGCTGCGGCTGCCCGAGATCGTGGCGGTCAACAAGGCCGACGTGGCCGACCCCGAGGTGGTCGACCGGATCGTGCGGATGCACCGCCGTGTGGTCGTCGTCTCGGCCCGCACCGGCCAGGGGGTCGAGCAGCTCCGGGCGGCGGTCGAGGAGGTCCTGCCCCGGCCGGAGATCCTCGTCGACGTGCTCCTGCCCTACGACCGGGGCGACCTGGTCACCCGGCTGCACGAGGAGGGCGAGGTGCTCTCCGAGGAGCACACCGGTGAGGGCACGCGCCTGCAGGCCAAGGTGGACGAGGACCTTCACGGGCACCTCGCCCGGTTCGCCGTCTGAGCCCTAGTCTGGGCCGGTGACCACCGCCGAGCACCGACGACTGGCCGACTCCGACGACTCCCGGGCGCCGTGGCGTCGGTGGGGACCCTACGTCTCCGCGCGCCAGTGGGGGACCGTCCGGGAGGACTACTCCGCCGACGGGGACGCGTGGGCGCACTTCCCGTTCGACCACGCGCACCTGAGGGCCTACCGCTGGGGCGAGGACGGGATCGCCGGGCTGACCGACCTCGACGGGCACCTCAACGTCGCGGTGGCGATGTGGAACGGGCAGGACGACCGGCTCAAGGAGCGCCTGTTCGGGCTGACCAACCCGCAGGGCAACAACGGCGAGGACGTCAAGGAGTACTGGTGGCACCTCGAGGGGCTGCCCACCCACTCCTACGCCAGCACCCTCTACCGCTACCCGCAGGCGGCCTTCCCCTACGAGGAGCTCCTGCGGGTCAACGGCGAGCGGGGGGTGCAGGACCCCGAGCACGAGCTGGCCGACACCGGTGTGCTCGACGAGGACCGGTTCTTCGACGTCGTGGTCACCCACGCCAAGGCGGCCCCGGGCGACCTGGTCGTGGAGGTCACCGCGACCAACCACGGGCCGGAGGCCGCGCCTCTGCACCTGCTCCCGCAGGTGTGGTTCCGCAACACCTGGTCCTGGGGCCTGGACGACCGCCGTCCGCAGCTGTGGCGCGACGACGCGCCGACGGGCCGGGACGGCACCGTCGTCGTCCGGGGCGAGCACCACGAGCTGGGCCCCGTCACGGTCAGGGCCGAGGGATCACCACGGACCCTGTTCTGCGAGAACGACACCGACGTGGCCGCCCTCCACGGCCAGGACGCGGTCCCGGCCGGGCACACCGCATACCCCAAGGGCTCGGTGGGACGCGCGGTGGTGCACGGGCAGGCCGACGCCTGCAACCCCGAGCAGCGCGGGACCAGGATGGCCTTCTGGTGGGCCTTCGAGGCGGTGGCTCCGGGGGAGAGCGTGACCGTGCGGCTGCGGCTCTCCGAGGGGCAGGGTCCGGCCGCCGGCGCCGAGGGCGACGAGGAGGTCGTGGCGCTGCGGCGGCAGGAGGCGGACGAGTTCTACGCCGCGGTGCTGCCGGAGGGCACCGACGCAGAGGACGCCCTGGTCGCCCGCCGGGCGTTCGCGGGGCTGCAGTGGTGCAAGCAGCTCTACCTCTACGACGTCACCCGGTGGCTCCAGGGCGACCCGGGCCAGCCGCCCCCGCCCCCGGGGCGCCACCGCAACAGCGACTGGCGGCACGTCAACTTCGCCGAGGTCATCTCGATGCCCGACGAGTGGGAGTACCCGTGGTTCGCCACCTGGGACCTGGCCTTCCACTGCGTCGCCTACGCCCACGTCGACCCGTTCTTCGCCAAGTGGCAGCTGCTGCTCATGTGCCGCGAGTGGTCGATGCACCCCAACGGCCAGCTGCCGGCCTACGAGTGGAACTTCTCCGACGTCAACCCGCCGGTGCACCCGTGGGCGGCGTGGCAGGTCTACTGCATCGACGGCTCCCGCGACCGGGTGTTCCTGGAGCGCGTGGTGCTGAAGATGCTGCTGAACTTCCCGTGGTGGGTCAACCGCAAGGACGCCGACGGCAGCCACGTCTTCGAGGGCGGCTTCCTGGGGCTGGACAACATCGGCCTCTTCGACCGCTCCGACCCCCTGCCCGACGGCCAGCGGCTGGAGCAGGCCGACGCCACCGCGTGGATGGGGCTCTTCTGCCTCAAGATGCTGCGGATGTCGATGGAGCTGGCCCGTCGGGACCCGGCGTGGGACGAGATCGCCACCAAGTTTCTCGTGCACTTCCTGTCCATCGCCCAGGCGATGGACGACATCGGCCGGGGGCACGCCCGGCTGTGGGACGAGGAGGACGAGTTCTTCCACGACATCCTCACCACCGACGACGGGCAGGTGCACCGGATGCCGGTGCGCTCGATGGTCGGCCTGCTGCCGCTGTCCGCGGTCGCCATGGTGCCCGACTGGGTGGTCGAGGAGCTGCCCGACCTGACCGACTTCTTCGACGGGTGGACCCGGCGCCGCCCCGAGCTGCAGGACGCGCTGCTGCACACCAACCACGACGGCTACGCCCTGCGCACCCTGTCGATGGTCGACCGACGCCAGTGGCGGGCGGTGGTGCGCCGGATGCTGGACGAGGACGAGTTCCTCTCGCCCGGCGGGCTGCGCTCGCTGTCGGCCGCGCACCGCGACGGGGTCCGGGTGCGGATCGGTGCCTCGGAGCTGGGCCTGGCCTACGTGCCCGGAGAGTCCGACTCGCGCATGTTCGGCGGCAACTCCAACTGGCGCGGCCCGGTGTGGCTGCCGGTCAACGCCCTGCTGACCGACGCGCTGCGCACCTACGGCCGCAGCGCCGGGGTCGGCCGGCCGGTGGAGTATCCCACCGGGTCGGGCGAGGAGATCCCGATCGACCAGGTCGCCGGCCGGATCGAGCAGCGGCTGGTCGGGCTCTTCCGACCCGGTCCCGACGGCCGGCGCCCGTCCACCCCGGTGCACCACCCCGCCGGTCCGCTGTGGGACGACCACCCCACCTTCAGCGAGTACTTCGACGGCGACTCCGGGGTCGGCCTGGGCGCCTCCCACCAGACCGGGTGGACGGCGCTCGTGGCCCACTTCGTCTGCGCGCCGGACGGCATCGCCAACCGCTGACCCACCTCGCCTCCCCACCACCCGGCGGACGAGCCGCCGGCGGCGGGTACGGCATACCCCCGGAGTAGCCTGGAGCCGGAGGTGAGCGGCGTGATCCGCACCGCGCTGGTGGTCGACGACGAGCCGCAGATCCGCGCCCTGCTGGCGGCCTACCTGGCGCGCGACGGGTTCGTCGTCCGCGAGGCCGGGACGGGGGCCGAGGCGCTGCGGCAGGCCGGGCTCGAGCCGCTGCCCGACGTGGTCCTGCTCGACGTCGGGCTGCCGGACCTGGACGGGGTCGAGGTGCTCCGGCGGCTGCGCCGCGACCGGGACCTGCCGGTCGTGATGGTCAGCGCCCGGACCGAGGAGGGGGACATCCTCGTGGGACTGGCGGCGGGGGCCGACGACTACGTCACCAAGCCGTTCCGCCCGCGCGAGGTCGCCGCCCGCGTCTCGGCGGTGCTGCGTCGCGCGGCGCCGGCCGCCCCGGCGGAGGACGTGGCGCCCGAGGAGGACGTCCTGGCCTTCCCCGGGCTGCGGGTCGACCGCGCCCGCCGGGAGGTGCACCGGGACGGGACGCTGCGCCGGCTGTCGGCCCTGCAGTTCGACCTGCTGTGGGCGCTGGCCGAGGACCCGGGGCGCGTCTTCACCCGGGACCAGCTGCTGCAACGGGTGTGGGGCTACGACCACGTCGGTGACGAGCGGGTGGTCGACGTGCACGTGCGCAGCCTGCGGCGCGCGCTCGACGACGACGCCGCCGACCCTCAGGTCGTGGGCACGGTGCGGGGGGTGGGCTACAAGTTCCTCCCGGTCGGGGTGCCGGCGGAGGGGCAGGTCGTCCCGTCCGGGGGCCACCCGTGAGCCGGTGGCGCTCGCTGCGCGCCCGGCTCGTGCTCTCGCACGTCCTCGTGGCGCTCGCCTCGGGCCTGGCCACGGTGGTCGTCGTCCGTCTCGTCGCCCTGCAGCGGTGGGACCAGGCCACCGGGATGCGGGCGGGGGCCCGGCACGGGGCCGGCGGGGACGGTGGGCCCGGGGGGCCCGCGGGCATGGCCGGCTTCCGGACCGAGTTCGTCGACAGCGTCGACCGGGCGGTGCTGGTCGGGGTGCTCGTCGGGCTGGTGGTGGCTCTGATCCTGGGGGTGGTGGCCGCCCGGCGGACCGCCCGCCCCCTGGAGCAGCTGAGGACGGCGGCACGGCAGCTGTCGCTGGGCAGGTACGACGTGCACGTCCCGCACCCGGGAACCACCGAGCTGGCCGGTCTCGCCGACGACGTACGCCAGCTGGGCGAGCGGCTGGAGGCCACCGAGGCCCGCCGGGCGCGGCTCATCGGCGAGGTGGCCCACGAGATGCGCACCCCGCTGACCGTCACCCGGGGGTATGCCGAGGCGATGCTCGACGGGGTGGTGCCGGCGGACGAGGTCGGGCTGGGGAAGGTCGTGGACCAGACCCGACGGCTGGAGCGGCTGGCCGAGGACCTGAGCAGCCTGTCGAGGGCGGAGGAGGGGCGGCTCGAGGTGCGGGTGGTCGAGGCCGACCTCGCCGCCACCGTCGCTGAGGCGGCCGCGGCCGTGGAGGCCAGGGCGGCCGGGCACGGGGTGGGCATCCGGCTGTCGGTGCCCGGGAGCCTGCCCCTGCCGCACGACCCCGACCGGATCGCGCAGGTGGTGACCAACCTGCTGACCAACGCGGTCCGCGCCAGCGGGGAGGGGGACCAGGTCGAGGTGACCGTGTCCGGGGGTGGTGCGCCCGGGGCCGGCGCGGTCGTCGAGGTCGTCGACCACGGCGCCGGGCTGCGGCCGGGTGAGGAGGAGGCGGTCTTCGAGCGGTTCTACCGGGGCGAGGACCGGGCGTCGGGCGACGGCTCCGGCATCGGCCTGACGATCGCGCGGGCGCTCGTGCGGGCCCACGGCGGCGACCTGGTCGCAGCCAGCGCGGGTGTGGGCGAGGGGGCCCGGTTCACGGTGACGCTGCCGGCGGGCGGCGCGACCGGCCGGTAGGCGGGCCGACGCCAGGGGCGGGCGGCACGGGTCTCGTGCCGCCCGCCCGGGTCCTGCGTCAGGCGTCGTCGGTGGCGTCGTCGGTCGCGGTCATCGGGCAGTCGCCCGTGCCGCTCCCGTGCTGCTGTCCGCCCTGGCCCTGGTGCGCACGGCCCTGCTGCATGCCCTGGCCCTGTCCGCCGGGGCCCTGCCGCTGGCCCTGTCCGCCGGGGCCCTGCTGCAGGCCCTGCCCGCGGTCGCCCGGCTGCATCCCTGAGCCGGGGCCGCCCTGACGGCCGCCGCCGGTGCCCGCCATGTCGGGCAGCTCGCCGGCCGCTGCGGCCTCGAAGGCCGCCAGGTGGTGCTCGGAGGCGGTGAGCAGGTTGCCCAGCACCCGGTCGACGTCCTCGTCGTCGATCTCGTCGATGTTCGACTGCAGGTGCGCGATGTCGGCGGTCTCGAGCTCGATGCCGACCTCGAAGGCAGCCTCGGGGCTGACCAGGCCGCGCTCGAGCCAGTCGTCGTACATCGTCTGGATCTCGGCGTTCTCGAACTCCCCGGGCACCTCGTCGCCGGGCAGGGTGCCGTCCTTCATGGTGATGAGCCTGGCCACCGCGTCGTAGTGCTTCTGCTCGGAGACCTCGATCTGCACGAACGGCGCGAGCCCGTCGTGGGCCTCACCCAGCTCGTCGTAGAGGTCGCGGGCCATCCGCTCCTCCTCGAGGTTGAACTGCAGCGCGTCCAGCACGTCGGTGCTGGAGGCGTCGTCCTCGCTCTGCGCGATCGCGACGCCGGTCCCCAGCACGAGCGCCGTGCCGACACCGGTCGCGAGCAGCGTGCTCATGAACCTGGTCCTCGTTGTCATCGGTCGTCCTTTCTCTTGTGGTCCTACGACCAGTCAACGCCTCGCCCGTGAAGGGCCACCGGTGCCGTCCGTGAAGATTCGATGAAGCCGAGCCCGGCCCGGGACCGGTGCGCGGCATACCCTGGCCCGATGGTCAAGGTCACCCGGCGCCGGCGCGTCACCCGGCTGTCCGCGGACGGTGCGGTGCGCGAGCGCGCGGACACCCTGGCGGGGGAGGAGCCGCTGGAGGTCCGGGTCGGGGGGCGGGCGCTGTCGGTGACCATGCGCACCCCGGGCTCGGACTTCGACCTGGTGGTGGGGTTCCTGCACGGCGAGGGGGTGGTGCGCGCCTGGACGGACGTGGCGCAGATCGACTACCGCTCCGGGATCGGGGCCGACGGGCAGCGCGACTACAACGTCGTGGACGTCACGCTGGCGGAGGGGGTCGCGCCGCCCGACCCGTCCCTGGAGCGGCACGTCTACACGTCCAGCTCCTGCGGGGTGTGCGGCACCTCCTCCATCGAGGCGGTCCGCCGCACGGGAGGGCACGACCTCACCACGGACGGCGCCGCGCACCCGCTGGCCGGGCTGCTCGCCCTGCCGGACCGGTTGCGCGCCGAGCAGCAGGTCTTCGACCGGACCGGTGGGGTGCACGCGGCCGGCCTCTTCCTCCCGGGGGGCGAGGGCCTGGACCTGGTCTGCGTGCGCGAGGACGTGGGGCGGCACAACGCGGTCGACAAGGTGGTCGGGTGGGCCCTGCGGGAGCGGGGTATGCCGTTGCGCGCAGCCGTCCTGCAGGTCTCCGGGCGGGCCTCCTTCGAGCTGGTGCAGAAGGCGGCCCTGGCCGGGATCCCGACGTTGTCGGCGGTGTCCGCCCCCTCGGCGCTGGCGGTCGAGCTGGGGGAGGAGCTGGGGATGACGGTGCTCGGGTTCAACCGGGGGACCAGCCTGAACGTCTACTGCGGGCAGGAGCGGGTGCTGTCCTGACCGGTCCCACGGTCGGGATACTCCCAGGTGGAGACGGCAGGCTGGGCCGATGAGCGACCAGCAGCAGGGCCGGCCCGTCACCAGGGAGCACGCGTCCGCGGCGGTCGACGGACGGCCGCCTGCCGTGCCCGCGGCCCTGGTCGGGGTGGCCGCCGGTGCCGCCACGCTCGGGGTGGCCGAGCTGGGCGCCGGGGCGGCGGTGCGGCTGCTGGACGCCACCGGGACGCCCTCCCCGCTGCTGGCGGTGGCGGGAGCCTTCGTCGACCGGACCCCGGCCTGGCTCAAGGACTGGGCGGTCGCCACGTTCGGCACCGCGGACAAGATCGCCCTCGGGGTCGGGATGGGCATCACCCTGCTGCTGGTGAGCGCCGCCGTCGGCCTGCTGGGGCGGCTCTCGCGGGCCCTGGCCGTCGCGGTGTTCCTGGTCGTCGGTGCGCTCGCCCTCGGGGCCGTGCTCTCGCGGCCGGACGCCATGCCGGCCGACCTCTGGCCGACCCTGGCCGGTCTGGCCGTGGGCACCGCGGTGCTGGTCGTGGGGCTGGGTCGGCTCCGGCGGGAGGAGGTGGCCGTCGACGGCCCGGTGGCCGGCCGCCGGGGCGTCCTGCTCGCGGCGGGCGGGGTCGGGGTGCTCGGGGTCCTGGGCGTCGTGGCCGGGCAGGCGCTGACCCGCACCGGCAGGGCGGCCGGCGCCGCCGCCCGGGCGCTCGGTCTGCCGGTCCCCGTCCGCCGGGTGGAGGTCCCCGCCGGGGCAACCGCGTCGGTGGAGGGTCAGACCCCGTTCATCACACCCACCGAGGACTTCTACCGGATCGACACCGCGCTGTGGGTGCCCCGGGTCGACCCGGCGACGTGGACGCTGAGGGTCACCGGCCTGGTGGAGCGGGAGGTCGAGATCGACTGGGCCGAGCTGCTCGAGCAGGAGCACGTCGAGGCGATCGTCACGCTCACCTGCGTGTCCAACGCCGTCGGGGGCCCCCTGGTGGGCAACACCGTGTGGACCGGGTGGCCGGTGCGCGAGCTGCTGGCCAGGGCGGGGGTGCGGCCGGAGGCGGACATGGTCCTCTCCCGCAGCGCCGACGGGTGGACGGCCGGGACCCCGATCGAGGCGATGACCGACGACCGGGACTCCCTCATCGCCGTGGCGATGGACGGCGAGCCGCTGCCGCCGGAGCACGGGTTCCCGGTGCGGCTGGTGGTGCCCGGGCTCTACGGCTACGTCTCGGCCACCAAGTGGGTCACCGAGCTCAAGGTCACCCGGTTCGACGCGGACGAGGGCTACTGGACCCCCCGGGGCTGGGCCGAGCTGGGGCCGATCAAGACCGCCTCGCGCATCGACGTGCCGCGCAGCGAGGCCCGGGTGCGGGCGGGCGAGGTCCCCGTGGCCGGGGTGGCCTGGGCCCAGCAGCGGGGGATCAGCGCCGTCGAGGTGCGGGTGGACGACGGTCCCTGGCAGCAGGCCGAGCTGGCCGCGCAGCCCAGCGAGGACGCCTGGCGGCTGTGGAGCTGGACCTGGCCGGACGCGTCCCCGGGACGGCACCAGCTGACCGTCCGCGCCACCGACGGCACCGGTGAGACGCAGACCGAGCGGCCCGCCGCGCCGGCCCCCGACGGGGCCAGCGGGTGGCACTCGGTGGAGGTCACGGTCGCCGAGGCCGGGTAGCGCGGCGCCCGGACCGGTCCCGGCCCCGGCGCCGGGTGCTGTGCCACGATGGGCGGGTGTTCCGGCTGCTGGGCCTGCTGGGTGGTTTCTCCGTCGCCACGGACATGGGCACGGGGGCGCCGCTGGAGGAGTCCCTGAGGCGCAGCGTCGTGGCGGTCCGCGTCGCCCGCCTGCTCGGACGGGCCGACGGCGAGGTCGCCGAGGTGCTCTACACCTCGCTGCTGCAGCACCTGGGGTGCACGGCCTACTCCCACGAGTGGGCGCAGGCGTGGAGCGACGAGGTCGGCACCACCCGCCTCGCGCTGATGACCGACTTCACCCGACCGGCCGACGTCTGGAGCACGTGGGTGGGCGGGGTCGCCGGCGCCGAGGGGACCAGCAGGGCGCGGGCCGGCGTGCGGACCGTGGCCTCGATGCGCCGGATGGGCGCAGGTCCGGCCGCGACCTGCGAGGTGGCCCGGGAGGCGTCGGCGCTGCTGGGGATGTCGGCTGCGGTCCAGGAGGCGCTCTTCCACGGACTGGCCCGGTGGGACGGCAAGGGCCATCCCGCGTCGCGCGGCGAGGAGATCCCGCTCGCCGCCAGGGTCATGCAGCTCGCCTCCACCGCGGTGATGTTCACCCTCGAGGGGGGTCGTGACCTGGCGCTGGCCCGGGTGGCGGCGTGGGCCGGGGGCGCCCTGGACCCGGGCCTGTGCTCGACCTTCCGCGCCCACGCCACCGAGCTGCTGGAGGGGGTGGAGGAGATGGACGCCCACCAGGAGCTGCTGGACGCCGAACCGGACCCGGTCCAGCTGGTCGACGACGCCCGGCTCCTCGACGTCTGCCGGACGCTCGGTCACCTGGCGGACCTCAAGAGCCCCTGGCTGCAGGGACACTCCGCAGGGGTCGCGGACCTCGCGGCCGGTGCCGCGGAACGGCTCGGGCTGCCCGAGGACGCGGCCCGGCTGCGGGTGGCCGGGCACCTGCACGACCTCGGGCGGGTGGGTGTGTCCAGCCGCATCTGGGACAAGTCCGGCCCGCTGTCCGCCACGGAGCGCGACCAGGCCCGGCTGCACGCCCACCACGGGGAGCGGATCGTGGCCCGGGTCCCGGAGCTGGCCGGGGTGGCCTTCCTCGTCGGCCGGCACCACGAGCGCTGCGACGGCAGCGGATACCACCGCGGACTGACCGCGGCCCAGCTCCCGGTGCCGGCCCGGGTGCTCGCCGTGGCCGACCGCTACCGCGTGCTGGTGGAGGGCCGGCCGCACCACCCCGCCGTGCCGCCGACCACGGCCGCGGAACGCCTGCGGGCAGCGGCTGCCGCAGGTTCGTTGGACCCGGACGCGGTCGTGGCCGTCCAGGCGGAGGCGGGTCACGGTGCACGACGGACCCGGGTGCGTCCGTCCGGTCTCACCCGGCGTCAGCTCGAGGTCCTGCGGCTGGTCGCCCGCGGGGTCTCCAACCCCGACATCGCCGCGCGGCTGGGGATCTCCCGACGGACGGCCGAGCACCACGTCCAGGACGTCTACCTCAGGATCGGGGTCTCGACCCGTGCCGGTGCCGCCCTGTTCGCGATGGAGCACGGACTGCTCGACCGGACTGGGTAGGTCTGCCCATGTGCGTGCCGGGCTCCCGCGGCCACGCTGACGGCATGAGCACCTTGACCCGCACACCCCGCCGCCGCCCCACCTCCGCGGGCCGGGACGACCCTGCCGGCACGCTCCTCTCGCCGGCCTTCCTCGCCCTGGGCGCGGCCGACCTGGCCTACTTCCTGGCCGCCGGCGTCGCGATCTACGCCCTGCCGCTCTACGTCACCGGCCCGGTCGGCGCCACGGAGGCCGGAGCCGGTCTCGCCTTCGGCGCGTTCGCCGCCACGGCGATCGTGCTGCGGCCCCTCGTCGGCCGGTGGTGCGACACCCGGGGGCGTCGGCCCCTCCTCGTGGCGGGGGCCCTCCTCGCGGCGGTGGCGCTGCTCGCCACCCCGCTCGCCACCACCCTGGCCGCCGTCGTCGTCCTGCGCCTGCTCCTCGGGGTGGCCGAGGCGCTGTTCTTCGTGGCCTCGCTGGCGGCCCTGGCCGACCTCGCCCCTCCGGACCGGATGGGGGAGGCGATCAGCTACAACTCGCTGGGCCTCTACCTGGGGCTGGCCCTCGGCGCCCCGCTCGGCGAGGTGCTGGTCCGGACCGTCGGCTTCTCCGGTGCCTGGACGGGAGCCGGGGTGCTGGCGGCCGGAGCCGCAGCGCTGGCCGGCTCCATCGGCGAGACCCTCGCGCCCCGCCAGGTGCACGCGAGGCCGTCCCGCCTGATCCACCGGCCCGCGATCCCCGTCTCCCTCGGCTTCCTCGCCTCCGTCGTCGCCATGGGTGGCTTCCTCGCCTTCGCCCCGCTGTATGCCGGGACCGTCGGTCCGATGAGCACGAGCCTGCCGGTGTTCGTCTACGGCACGGTCGTCGTGTGCCTGCGGGTCGGGCTGGCCAGGGTGCAGGACAGGGTGTCGCCCCTGCCGGTCGGCGCCGGGGCCCTGCTGGCGATGGCGACCGGCCTGGTGGTCATGGCCCTCCTGGCGACCCCGGCCGGGCTGGTCGCAGGAGCCCTCCTGCTGGGTGCGGGCGTGGCGCTGAGCACGCCGGCGTTCTTCGCGGCCGTCTTCGCCACCGCGGACCCCTCCTCGCGCGGCGCGGCGGCCGGCACGGCCAGCCTCGCGCTCGACGCCGGGATCGGCGGCGGGCCGGTCCTCCTGGGGATGGTGGCGCGCAGCGGCGGTCTCCAGGCGGCGTTCGTCGTCGCGGCCGCCGTGGCGCTGGCCGGCAGCGCATGGACGCTCCGGCTGGTCCGGGACGGCCGGACAGGTGTGGACGACGCTGCGTGACCGCGGGTGGCACGGCATACCCTTGACCGGTGCCCGACCACCCCGACCTCGCCGAGCTCCTGCACGCCGCCGTCACCGCGGTGGGCGGCAGCGAGCGGCCGGGTCAGGTGCAGATGGCCCAGGCCGTGGCTCGTGCCGTCGAGCGTGAGGAGCACCTGCTCGTGCAGGCCGGGACCGGGACCGGCAAGTCGCTGGCCTACCTCGTGCCGGCGGTGGCGCACGCGATGGCCACCGGCAAGCCGGTCGTCGTCGCCACCGCCACCCTGGCGCTCCAGGCCCAGATCGTCGACCGTGACCTGCCCCGGATCGCCGAGGCGCTGCGTCCCCTCCTGGGACGTCGTCCGACCTACGCCCTCGTCAAGGGGCGCTCCAACTACCTGTGCCGGCACAAGGTCGTGGGCGGGTTCCCGGACGACGACGAGGACGCGCTGCTGGCCGTGGGGGCCTTCGACGCCGACCGCTCCCGGCTGGGCGCGGAGGTCGTCCGGCTGCGCGAGTGGGCCGAGGTCACCGAGTCCGGCGACCGCGACGAGCTCGTCCCCGGCGTGGGCCAGCGGGCCTGGCGGCAGGTGTCGGTCACCGCGCAGGAGTGCCTGGGCAGCCGGTGCCCCATGGTCGCCGAGTGCTTCGTGGAGCAGTCGCGGGAGGTCGCCCGCGAGGTCGACGTCATCGTCACCAACCACGCGTTCATGGCCATCGACGCGTTCGAGGGGCGGCACATGCTGCCCGACCACGACCTGCTCGTCGTCGACGAGGCGCACGAGCTCACCGACCGGATCACCTCGACGGTCACCGACGAGCTGACCACGTCGGCCGTCTCGGTGGCCGCCCGTCGCGCCGGCAAGGGCGAGGCGGCGGCCCGGCTGGCGGACACCACCGACCTGGTCACCGACACGCTCGAGGACCTTCAGGAGGGGCGGATGCCCCGGCTGCCCGAGCGTCTGGTCGAGACGCTGCAGCTGGTCCGGGACGCGGCCCGGGCAACCCTGTCGGACATCAAGCCGGACAAGGGCGCCGAGGTCGACGGCTCCACGCAGCTGGCCCTCGCGGCCGTCCAGGACGTGCACGACGTGGCCGAGCGGGTGCTGGAGGAGCGCGAGCTCGACGTCGTCTGGCTCAGCAAGGACCCGCGGCGGGGCTCGGTCCTGCGCGTGGCCCCGATGAGCGTGGCGATGGCGGTGCGGGAGAAGGTCTTCGGCGAGCGCACGGTGGTGCTCACCTCGGCCACGATCGAGCTCGGCGGCAGCTTCGACGCCGTCGCCGGCACGCTGGGTCTGCGGGGGCCCGGGTCCCCGGCCTGGAGCGGCCTGGACGTCGGCTCACCGTTCGACTACCCCCAGCAGGCCATCGCCTACGTCGCCTCCCACCTGCCCGCTCCCGGCCGGGACGGCGCGGCCCCGGTGGTGTTCGACGAGATCGAGGCGCTGGTCCGTGCCTCCGGTGGGCGCACGCTGGGCCTCTTCAGCTCCCGTCGTGCGGCCGAGGCGGCGGCCGAGCAGCTGCGGGACCGGTTGTCCGACACCGGCATCAGGGTGCTCTGCCAGGGGGACGACCAGACGCCGACCCTGGTGCGGGAGTTCGCCTCGGAGGCCAGCACCTGCCTGTTCGGGACGATGTCGCTGTGGCAGGGGGTGGACGTGCCCGGGCCGGCGTGCCAGCTGGTCATCATCGACCGCATCCCCTTCCCCCGGCCGGACGACCCGCTCTCCTCGGCCCGGTCGGAGGCGATCTCACGCTCGGGCGGCAACGGCTTCATGAGCGTCTCGGCCACGCACGCGGCGCTGCGGCTGGCGCAGGGAGCGGGGCGGCTGGTGCGCCGCGGCGACGACCGTGGCGTCGTGGCCTTCCTCGACCCCCGGATGATGACGGCGCGCTACGCGCCCTTCCTGCAGAAGTCGCTGCCGCCGTTCTGGCCGACGACCGACCGGGACCTGGTCCTCGGCGCGCTTCGGCGTCTGGACGAGACGGCCGGGGAGGTCGTCCCGGTCGACGCGCCCGCCGCCCGGGGGCTGGGCGGCGCCTCCGCGTCGGGGCCGGTGGCCGTGGACGTCCCCGTCGCCCGGTCGCCGCGGACCGCCGTCACGGGGGGCCACGCCTGGTCCACCGAGCAGGACGAGGAGCTGCGCGACGGGCTGGAGGCGGGCATCACCGTCGAGGAGCTCGCCGAGCACCTGGAGCTGGCGCCCGACCTGGTGACGGCGCGGATCAACCAGCTGGGCCTGAGCCGCGCCGGTTGAGCCGCGCCGCACCCCGACGGGCGTCAGCCCATCATGAGCTCGAAGCCGAAGTAGGCGGCGAGGTTGAGGGCGACGAAGCCGACCGCGACCAGGGTGAGGATGCCGGCCGGCACCCAGCCGCGACGGTCACCGTGCCGGGCCGCACGACGGGCGAACCAGGCGGAGACGACCGCGGGGAGGAAGAAGACCAGCAGCGCGGGCACGCTGGAGACGAGGATCACCCACGTCGGAGGCTCCACGGCGCCCCCGACGGGATGGCCGAGGAGCGAGGCCAGACCTTCCCCGACGACGAACGCCAGGACGAAGGCGACCGGCAGCAGGAGCAGGCTCAGCCAGGCGTTCCGCACGTCGTGGTGGGCCCTGTCCTCGCGGACGGGACGGGTCATGGTGGTCGACATTCCGCACCTCCTCGTGCGACGAGGACCCGGGACCCGGGTCCCTGTCTCCATCGTCCTCCCGGCCCCTGCCCGCCACAAGGCAGCGGCTGTGTGCCGTGGGACACGCCCGTCGGTGGACCGTGGCAGGCTGGGGATCATGAGCATCCCCACGCTTGCCCTCGTCCAGGGACCGGAGGAGATCCTCGCCGAGCGGGGCGTGGAGTCGGTCGTGGACGCCGTGCGCGTCGCGGAACCGCAGGCCGAGGTCGTGCGCCTCTACGCCGCCTCCTACCAGCCCGGTGAGCTGGGCGTGCACGCGAGCCCCAGCCTCTTCGGCGGCTGGACGGTCATCGTGGTCCACGACGCGGACGAGGCCGACGACGCGTTGATGGAGGACCTGCTGGCCTACCTGGCCCGGCCCGCCGACGCCGTCACCCTCGTCGTGCGCCACAAGAGCGGCAACCGCGGCAAGAAGGTGCTCGACACCCTGCGGTCGGGAGGTGCCCGCGTCGTCGAGGCCAAGGCCGTGAAGTCCGAGGCCGACAAGCATGCCTTCGTCAAGCACGAGTTCCGCGTGGCCCGCCGCAAGATCCACGAGGAGGCGGTCGGTGCCCTCGTCCAGGCCGTCGGCAAGGACCTGCGCGAGCTGGCGGGTGCCTGCGCCCAGCTCGCCCGCGACGTCGAGGGCCCCGTCGAGGTCCAGGACGTGCACACCTACTACGGGGAGAAGGTCGAGACCACCGGGTTCAAGGTGGCCGAGGCGGCGCTCGCCGGCGACGAGGCGAGCGCGATGGCCCTGCTCCGGCACGCGATGAACGGCGGTCTGGACCCCGTCCCGCTCGTCGCCGTGCTCGCCATGCAGCTGCGCCAGGTGGGCCGGGTCGCGGCGGCCGGTCGCGGCAGCTCCACCCAGGTGGCCCGTGACCTGGGGATCGCGCCCTGGCAGGTCGACCAGGCCCGCCGCGTGGCCCAGGGGTGGGACGGCCACCGTCTCGGGCGGGCCGTGGAGGCCGTCGCGCGGGCCGACGTCGACGTCAAGGGCGGCCTGCGCACCGAGTCGGCGGTCCGGGCGCCGGAGTACGCCGTCGAGCGGGCGGTCCTGCAGGTCTGCCGCGCGCGGCACGGGGACGAGCCGTGAGCCCGGGGGAGCAGCGCCCGGTCTGGCACCTCGCGGAGCGGTCGCACTGGGAGGAGGCGCTCGCCTCCGGGTCCTACGAGCGCTCCACCCGGGGGGCCACCCTGGCCGAGGTCGGGTTCGTCCACGGCTCCTACCCCGAGCAGCTGCCGGGAGTCGTGGCCGCGCTCTACGCGAGCGCGGGCGAGGAGATGGTGGTCCTGGAGATCGACGTCACCCGGCTCGGGGAGCAGACCCCGGTGCGGATCGAGCCCGGCGACCCCCACGACCCCGGGGGCGAGCACTACCCGCACCTGTACGGTCCCGTCCCGGTGCGCTCCGTGGTCCGCACCCGACCCGCGCGGGTCGACCGCGGCTGGCTGGACCTGGGCAGCTGGGAGCCGGGTCCCGGCGACCGCTGACCGCTTCGGCCCGTCCGTCAGGCCCCGGCCAGGTCGTCGGACCGGCTGAAGGTCACCTCGACCTGGATCTCCCCGGCCAACCGCTCCAGGTCGGCCCGCAGGGCCTCGGTGTCCGTGCCCGCCGGCACCGTCGCGACGACGGTCGCCTCGAAGAGCTGCCCGCCGGCCATCGGCGCCTCGATCGTCCTGGTCTCCAGCTCGGCGACGTTGAGCCCGTGGTCGGCCAGCACGGTGGAGATCGAGCGGACGATGCCGGGGTGGTCGTTGCCCATGATCTCCACCAGCACCGGGGTCCCGGCGCCGCCCTCCCCGTCCGGGGCCGTCGTCGCGCCCGGGCGGACGGACACCTCGAGCATCCCCGTCAGCGGCTCCAGGGCGGCCCGCAGGTCCTCGGCCCGGTCCGCCGGCACCGAGACCACGACGACCCCGGCGAACGTCCCGGCCAGCTCGCTGAGCCGGCTCTCCTCCCAGTTCCCGCCGTGCTGGTCGACCACGTCGGCCAGGGCCTGCACGAGGCCGGAACGGTCGTCGCCGACCACGGTGAGGACGAGCTGGGTGCGCATCTCCCGATGGTAGCGACCGCGGGCCCTCCGTCGCCGGAGTTGGGAGCCGGGCCCTGCCGCTGGTAGATTGAGTGGTCGCGTGCGCGCTCGGTCGTGCGCGCACCGCAAGCAGCACCACGCGCGGCCATCCGCCAGGGCCCCCCACGCCTCACGTTCCGGGCCGCGCGGTGTCGCCCTCACGACATCCACCGACGACTGAAGCAGGAAGACACTTCGTGGCAAACATCAAGTCCCAGATCAAGCGCGTCAAGACCAACGCCAAGCGCACCGAGCGCAACCGGGCGCACAAGTCCGAGCTGCGCACCTGGATCCGCAAGTTCCGCGACGCCGCGGACAGCGGGGACACCACCGCGGCCGAGGACGCCCTCAAGAAGGCCTCCACCAAGCTGGACAAGGCCGTCTCCAAGGGCGTCATCCACGCCAACCAGGCGGCCAACAAGAAGTCGGCGATGGCCCGCCGCTTCAACAGCATCGGCGCCTGAGCCCCAGGTCGCCACGCCGACGGGCGCTCCTCCCACCGGGAGGGGCGCCCGTCGTCGTCCGCGGTGCCGGCCGGCGGAGGAGGTATGGGGCCCGCGTGCCCCCTGCGCTACCATGAGGCCACCATGACGACCCGTTGCGTGCTCCTCCTTACGCAGCCGCGCTGACGACGCACCACCCAGCGCGGCTGACCCCTCCTGAGCGAGGGGCTTTTTTGTGCACCAGGACGAAGGACCCGTGAGCACCGACGCGACCAGAGGACGACGAGGCACGATGAGCGAGCGCATCCCCCAGCACCGGTACACCGCCGAGCTGGCCGGCCGGATCGAGGCGACCTGGCAGGACCGCTGGGAGGCCGAGGGCACCTTCCACTCCGCCAGCCCGGCCGGCCCCTGGGCCGAGCCGGACGACCCGCGACTGCAGGCCGGTCACCGCTTCATCATGGACATGTTCCCCTACCCCTCCGGGGCGGGTCTGCACGTGGGCCACCCGCTGGGCTTCATCGCCACCGACGTGCACGCGCGCTACCTGCGCACCACCGGGATGAACGTGCTGCACACGATGGGCTTCGACGCCTTCGGGCTCCCGGCCGAGCAGTACGCGGTGCAGACCGGGCAGCACCCGCGCACCACCACCGAGCGCAACATGGAGGTCTACCGCGGACAGCTGCGTCGCCTCGGGATGGGGCACGAGCAGCGGCGCAGCTTCGCCACGATCGACCCGGACTACTACCGGTGGACCCAGTGGATCTTCACCCAGATCTACAACGCGTGGTACGACGAGGACGCCCCGGCGCGCACCGGCGAGGGCACCGGGCGGGCCCGGCCCGTCGAGGCGCTGGTCGAGCAGTTCGCCGCCGGCGCGAGGTCGACCCCCGACGGGCGGCCGTGGAAGGACCTGTCCAGGGTGGAGCAGGCCAGGGTGCTGGACGGCTACCGGCTGGCGTATCTCTCCGACGCCCCGGTCAACTGGTGCCCCGGTCTGGGCACGGTGCTCTCCAACGAGGAGGTCACCGCCGAGGGCAAGTCCGAGCGGGGCGACTTCCCGGTCTTCCGGCGCAGCCTGAGCCAGTGGAAGATGCGGATCACCGCCTACGCCGACCGTCTGGTCGACGACCTGGACCGGCTGGACTGGCCGGAGAAGGTGCGGCTCATGCAGCGCAACTGGATCGGCCGGTCCACCGGCGCCCAGGTGCGCTTCGCGGTGAGGACCGTCTCCGGGGAGGACGACGGCATCGAGGTCTTCACCACCCGGCCGGACACCCTGTTCGGCGCCACCTTCATGGTGCTGGCCCCCGAGCACCCGCTCGTGGACCAGCTGGTCCCGGACGCGTGGCCGGAGGGCACCCGGGAGGCGTGGACCGCGGGGGAGGCCTCCCCGCGGGCCGCGGTGACCGCATACCAGCGGATGTCCTCCACCCGCTCGGACATGGAGCGGCAGGCCGACACCAAGGCCAAGACGGGGGTGTTCACCGGTGCGTTCGCGACCAACCCGGTGACCGGCTCCCGGATCCCGGTCTTCGTGGCCGACTACGTGCTCATGGGTTATGGCACCGGCGCGATCATGGCCGTCCCGGGGCAGGACCAGCGCGACTGGGACTTCGCGACCGCCTACGACCTGCCGATCGTGCGGACCGTGCAGCCCGCCGAGGGACACCCCGAGGACCAGGCGTTCACCGGGGAGGGACCGGCGATCAACTCGGCCAACGACGAGGTCAGCCTGGACGGGCTGCAGATCGCCGAGGCCAAGGAGCGGATCGTCGCCTGGCTGGTGGACCGGGGCCTGGGCGAGGCGACCACGACCTACCGGCTGCGCGACTGGCTGTTCAGCCGGCAGCGCTACTGGGGGGAGCCCTTCCCGGTCGTCTGGGACGAGGACGGCGTGGCGCACGCCGTGCCGGACCACCTGCTGCCGGTCGAGCTGCCCGAGGTGCCGGACTACTCCCCCCGCACGTTCGACCCGCAGGACGCGGAGTCGTCCCCGGAGGCGCCGCTGGCCCGGGCGACGGACTGGGTGCAGGTCGAGCTGGACCTGGGGGACGGCCGCGGCGTGCGGCGCTACCGCCGCGAGACCAACACGATGCCCAACTGGGCGGGGTCGTGCTGGTACTACCTGCGCTACCTGGACCCGGCCAACGAGCAGGCCCCGGTCGACCCGGCGGTGGAGCGGTACTGGATCGGACCGCGCCCCGCCGCGGTGGCCGGGGCGCCGGCCGGAGCCCGGGACCCGGGCGGCGTCGACCTCTACGTCGGGGGGGTCGA
>DATISK010000184.1:0-3825 GCA_035581545.1 Ornithinimicrobium sp.
CTCGTGCCCGGCTTCCTGGTCGTCATGCTCGGGCAGAAGCTTGTCTCGCTGGTCAACGACGGCTACGAGGATCTGCCCGCCTGGTACCTCGCGGTGTTCGGCTGGGGCATGCTGGGCTTCGTCGTGGTGGCCGCGCTCGTCCTGACCGCCATACCCTGGAAGGGCCGGGACGATCCCTCGTTCCGCGTCTGGCCCGAGCTCGAGGAGGAGCAGCGATGACCACCACCGCCGTCGTCATGATGCTGGTCGCCATGGTGGTCGTCTGGGGAGGGCTGATCGCCAGCGTCCTCTTCCTGCGCTCCCGCCCCGAGGTCACGGACGGTCTCCACGAGGACCCGGACATGATCGCCGAGGACGAGCGGCGCGCGCACGAGCCGCACCCCTTCCGCGACACCTGAGCGGCCGGGCCGGCCCGGGCCCGGCCCGGGGTCGGCCCTCGACCCGGGTCAGCCCTCCAGGACGGCCCGGGCGGCGTGGTAGCCGCCCAGCCCGCTCACCCCTCCGCCCCGGCGCGAGCCGGCGCCGGCGAGGAGCACCCCGGGGTATGGCGTGTCCACGCCCCACCGACGCGCAGGCGTGTCCAGCGGCGCGTCGTCCTCGGCCCACGGCCAGGTCAACGGGGCGTGGAAGATGTTGCCGCCGGGCATGGCCAGCGTGTCCTCCAGGTCGCGGGTCGTCTTCGTCTCCACGCAGGGACGCCCGTCCCGGTCCCGCAGGAGGACGTCCTCGATCGGTTCGGCCAGCACCGAGGACAACGAGTCCAGGGTGGCCCGCTGCAGCTGCTCGCGGGTGACCTGCCCGTCGTCGAGCAGGCGGTCGGGCGTCTGCAGGGTGAACACCGTCAAGGTGTGCGCCCCGGCGGCCCGCAGCTGCGGCGAGAGGATCGAGGGGTCGGTCAGGGAGTGGCAGTAGATCTCGGCGGGCATCGGGTCGGGCACCCGCCCGGCCAGCGCCGCGGCATACGCCTCCTCCAGCTGCCCGTAGGTCTCGTTGATGTGGAAGGTGCCGCCGAAGGCGGCGACCGGGTCCACCGCGCGGTCGCGCAGGCGCGGGAGCCGCGAGAGCAGGAGGTTGACCTTCACCTGGGCGCCCTCGACCCGTTCGTGCGGGGTGCCGGTCAGGTCGGCCAGGACCGCCGGCGCGGCGGCCCACAGGACCTGGCCGGCGCTCGCCCGGTGCTCCTGGCCCTCGGTGTCGACCCAGGTCACCGCGCCCTCGTCGACCCCGGTGACGGTGGCGCCCGTGCGCAGCTCGGCCCCGGCCCCGCGGGCGGCGCGCTCCAGCTCCCCCGACACCTGGCCCATGCCTCCGACGGGCACGTCCCAGTCCCCGGTGCCGCCGCCCACGACGTGGTAGAGGAAGCACACGTTGTGCCGCAGGTCGGTCTCGTGCGCCGAGGCGTAGGTGGAGATGAGGCCGTCGGTGAGCACCACGCCGCGGACGAGGTCGTCGGTGAAGCTCGCCTCCACCACCTCCCCGAGCGGGCGCCGCAGGAAGTCGCGGACCAGGCCGGGGTCGCCCACGAGCTCGGCCAGCTCGGCCGCCCGCGGGAGCGGGCCGGTCATCGTGGGCCAGACCGCCCGGGCGAGCCGTGCGACCCGCTCGTAGAAGGTGTCCCAGCGCGCCGCGTCGGCCGCGGCCCCGACCGCGGCGAAGGACGCCGCCGTCGCCGCGGGGTCCCCGTTGTCGACGAGCAGGCCGGTGTCCCCGCCCGGCACGGGCGTGTAGGAGGAGTAGCGCCGACGGGACAGCTGCAGCGACAGGCCGAGGTCGTCCACGATCTGCCGCGGCATCAGGCTGACCAGGTAGCTGTAGCGCGAGAGCCGCGCCCCCACGCCGTCGAAGGCCTCGGCCGAGACGGTGGCCCCGCCGAGCTCCTCCTGCCGTTCCAGGAGGAGCACCGAGCGGCCCGCCCGGGCCAGGTAGGCCGCGGCGGTGAGGCCGTTGTGGCCCCCGCCGACGACCACGACGTCGTGGCTGGTGGTCACGGCCACCTCAGATGACGCCCATCGCGAGCATGGCGTCGGCCACCTGGGTGAACCCGGCGGCGTTGGCCCCGAAGACGTAGTCGCCGGGACGGTCGTAGTCCTCGGCGGTGGTGACCACCCGCTCGTGGATGCGGCGCATGATCTCGGCCAGCCGTTCCTCGGTGTGCTCGAAGGTCCAGGAGTCCCGGGAGGCGTTCTGCTGCATCTCCAGCGCCGAGGTGGCCACGCCGCCGGCGTTGACCGCCTTGCCCGGGCCGAAGAGGACGCCGGCCTCCGCGAGGACCCGGACGGCTCCGGGGGTGCACGGCATGTTGGCCCCCTCGGCGACGATCTCGGTGCCGTTGGTGGCCAGCACCCGGGCGGCGTCCTCGTCGAGCTCGTTCTGGGTGGCGCACGGCAGGGCCACGTGGCAGGGGACGTCCCAGACCCGGCCGCCCTCGACGAAGCGGGCGCTGCTGCGTTCCTGGGCGTAGTCGGCGATCCGGGCGCGCCGGACCTCCTTGATGTCCTTGAGCAGCTCCAGGTCGATCCCGTCCTCGTCCACGACGTAGCCGGAGGAGTCGGAGCAGGCCAGCACCCGGCCGCCCAGCTCGTGGGTCTTCTCGATCGCGTAGATCGCCACGTTGCCGGATCCGGAGACGACCACGTCGTTGCCCTCGAAGCCCAGGCCGGCGTGCTTGGCCATCTCCTGGGCGAAGTAGACGGTGCCGTAGCCGGTGGCCTCGGTGCGGGCCTGCGACCCGCCCCAGGCCAGGCCCTTGCCGGTGAGGACCCCACCCTCGTAGCGGTTGGTGATCCGCTTGTACTGCCCGAACAGGTAGCCGATCTCCCGGGTGCCCACCCCGATGTCGCCGGCCGGGACGTCGGTGTACTCCCCCAGGTGGCGGTAGAGCTCGGTCATGAACGACTGGCAGAAGCGCATGATCTCGGTGTCCGACTTGCCCTTGGGGTCGAAGTCCGAGCCCCCCTTGCCGCCGCCGATCGGCAGACCGGTCAGCGCGTTCTTGAAGATCTGCTCGAAGCCCAGGAACTTCACCGTGCCCAGCAGCACGCTGGGGTGGAAGCGCAGCCCGCCCTTGTAGGGCCCCAGCACCGAGGAGTACTCCACCCGGAAGCCGCGGTTGATCTGCACCTGGCCCACGTCGTCGGTCCACGGCACCCGGAAGATGATCTGCCGCTCCGGCTCGCAGAGCCGCTCGATGACGCGCTCGGCCAGGTAGTGCGGGTGCCGCTTGACCACCGGCCCGAGGGAGCCGAGGACCTCCTCCACGGCCTGGTGGAACTCGTGCTCCCCGGGGTTGCGGCGCAGCACCTCGCGGTAGGCGTGCTGCAGGGCGGGGTCGATGGAGTCGGACATGGAGCCTCCGGTTCGGTCGGTCGGTGGGTCGCCGCCCGGGCAGGGGATCCGTCTGCGGCGACCGCCGGTCATCTTATGCCTGGTGCTGCATAGGTCTGCCGACGGCCCGGCAGCGCGTGTCCCCGGGGCGGGGGTGCGCAGCCGGGCCGGAGGCGGGGCCGGTCAGCGGGTCAGCGGGGCGACCAGTCGCGACGGCCGTCGCCCGCCGGTGCGTCGGGGTCGCGACGGGGACGACCGCCGTGGCGGTCTCCTCCGTCCCGTCCGCCCCTGCCGCCGTAGCCGCCGCGGCCACCCTGGCCACCGCGGGGTCCGGACCCTCCGCGCCCGCCGGGACGCCCGCCCCGCCCAGCAGGACGCCGCGGCCGCAGGACGGCGTCCAGGGCCGACTGCGGGATCGGCTCGCCCTCGGCGACCCGGCCGCCGGCGGTCTCGATGATCGCCACGTCCTCGGGGGCCACGGTGAGCGGGTCGGTCTGCACG
>DATISK010000185.1:0-7559 GCA_035581545.1 Ornithinimicrobium sp.
CGGACGGCTCGACGAGGAGGCGCGCCGACTCACCGCCCCGGTGGTGGCGCGCCACCCCGTGCTGACCAGGCTGGTGCCCGGTGGAGAGGCTGAGCCGCCGTCGGTGCCGGGAGCCGCGGACGGGCCGGCCCTGCGGCCGGACGGCTCTCCCCTGGGGGCCTACCACGGGGGCCGCGCCGAGGGCGCGGTCCAGGGAGCGCTCTTCGAGGCCCTGCACGCGCTCCTGGAGACCCTCGGCTCCGACCGGCCGGTGCTCCTGCTGGTCGAGGACGTGCACTGGGCGGACGCGGCGACCCGTGACCTGCTGTCCTTCCTCTTCGCGCGCCCGTTCACCGCGCCCGTGGCCCTGGTGGTGTCCTACCGCCTGGACGACCTGCACCGCCGGCACCCGCTGCGACCCGCTCTCGCCGAGTGGGGGCGGGTGCCCTCCGTGTCGCGGATGCAGCTGGGTCGGCTCGGGGACGCCGACGTGCGCCAGCTGATCCGCGCCGTGCACCCGGGGACGACCGACCCCGCCCAGGTGGAGGAGATCCTGCGGCGGGCCGAGGGCAACGCCTTCTTCGTCGAGGAGCTGGTCGCCACCGGTCTTCGCGCCGGCGACGCCGTGCCCACCGACCTGGCCGACCTGCTCCTCGTCCGCCTGGACCGGCTCCCCGACGACGCCCGCACGGTGGTGCGGGCCGCCGCCTGCATCGGGCGGCGCGCGTCCCACGCCATGCTCGCCGAGGTCGTCCCGCTGGCGGCGGGCGAGCTGGACGAGGCGCTGCGGCACGCCGTGGAGGCCAACGTGCTGACCACGGTCGCGGACGGCTACGCCTTCCGGCACGCGCTGCTGGCCGAGGCCGTCTACGACGACCTCCTGCCCGGCGAGCGGGCCCGGCTGCACGCGTCCTGCGCCAGGGCCCTGCTCGAGGGACGGGTCGAGGGGCCGTCGGCGGAGCTGGCCCGGCACGCCCGCGCCGGGCACGACCCGGTGACCGCGCTGCGGGCCTCGGTCCGGGCGGGGGACGAGGCGATGGAGCGAGGAGGGCCGGACGAGGCGGCCGCGCACCTCCTCGACGCGCTCGAGCTGCTGGCCGACCCGTCGGTGGGTGCGCAGGTCGAGGTCGAGGTCGACCGGGCCGACCTCGTCCGCCGGGCCGCCGAGGCGCTGACCACCTCCGGGCACGCGACCAGGGCCCTGACCCTGCTGCGGCAGGAGGTCGGCCCGGTGGTCGAGGTGCCCCGCCCCGAGGGTGCGGCGGCCGTGGCCAGGGCCGAGCTGCTCACCGCGCTCGCGGTCACCCTGCTGATGCACGACGACCCGCCCGTGCCGCCCCTGGAGGTCACCGCGGAGGTCCTCGCGCTGCTGGAGGGGCACGAGCCGCGAGGCCGGGCCGGCGAGGTGAGGGTCAGGGTCCTGCTGGCGCAGGCCCGCGCGCACGCGGCGGGCAGCAGCTGGACCGAGGCGACCGAGGCCGCCCAGGAGGCCCACGGGCTGGCCACGTCGCTCGGCGCCGAGCGCCTGGGGACGGAGGCGGCCACGCTTCTCGGGCGGCTGGTGTCCTTCACCGGGGACCCCGGGACCGCGCTGACCATGGTCCGTGACGTCGTCACCCGCCTGCGGGGTTCCGGGGACCACGTGGGACTGGTCCGTGCCCTCCACCAGGAGGGCGGCATCCTGCTCGAGCTGGGACGCCCGGACGCGGCCACCGACCGCTACGCGGAGGCCTACCGGCTGGCGTCACGCCACGGCCGGTCCTGGGCCCCCTACGGGTTCGACTCCCGTGTGCTCGGCGGCGTCTGTGCCTACATGGCCGGACGGTGGGAGGAGGTCGACCGCCTGTCGGACACCACCGAGGAGGTGGTGCCGCCGGGGCTGCGCGACCTCCTGGGGGCGCTGGCGCTCCATACCCGCGCGGGTCGGGGGGACCCGGGGGCCGCCGCCGCCGTCGCGGGCCGGTCCGAGCTCTACCAGGACGCCTGGGCCGCGTTGCTGGCCACCGGCCCCGCGATCGACGCCCTGGGGGATGCCGGGGACCTCGCCGGGGCGCGGTCGGCCTACGACCGCGGCGTGCGGTCCGTGCGCGAGCTGTGGTCGGTGGAGGTGTTCCCGGCCCAGGTCCGGTTCGCGACCCTGCTCGTCGGCCATCTGGCGACCCGGGCGGCGGCGGCCGGGGGGCAGGAGCGGGTGGAGCTGATGGCCGTGGCGTCCCGGCTGGACGGGGACGTGCGGGCGGTCGAGGAGGAGCGCCGCGAGGTCGGGCACGTGGACGGCCCCGAGAGCCTGGCCTGGGGGGCCCGGCACCGCGCGGAGCAGCTGCGGCTCCGGTGGTCGGGAGGCCTCGAACCACCCTCGATGCCGGAGCTGCTCGGCGCGTGGGAGGAGGCGCTGGAGGCCTTCGACCGGCTGGGCCACCGCTTCGAGCGTGCCCGCTCCGCGGCGCGTCTGGCCTCGGTCCTCGTGGCGGCCGGTCCCGAGCACCGGGCGCGGGCGCGTGAGCTCCTCGCCGAGGCCCGTGCTGTCGCCCGGGAGCTGGGGGCGCTGCCCCTGCTGGCGGAGATCTCGGCGGTGGCCGTCGTCCCGGGGCGCGGGGCAGGGACGTCCCACGAGCTCACGGCGAGGGAGACCGAGGTCCTCGGGCTGGTCGCCGCCGGGCGGAGCAACGGCGAGATCGGGCGTCGGCTGTTCATCTCGACCAAGACCGCCAGCGTCCACGTGTCCAACATCCTGGCCAAGCTGGGCGTCTCGAGCCGGACCGAGGCGGCCGCCGTCGCCCGTGAGCGCGGCCTCGTCGACTGACCTGTGACCGGTCCGGGCACGACGTGGGGGCGCCCTGCCGGGCCGCCGGCCCGGGGACGCCGGTCGCGGCGGGCCTCAGCCGTCGAAGGCGGCGAGCACCTCGTCCCGGGGCACGTCCTCGACCGACGGGTGCCTCCAGCGGGGGGAGCGGTCCTTGTCGACCAGCTGGGCGCGGACGCCCTCGGCGAAGTCGGGGTGGGTGGCGAAGGTCGCCCCGAGCCGCAGGTCCTGGGCGAGCACCTCCGCGAGCGTCATGGACGCCGCCCGGCGCAGGGCCTCCAGGGTGACCGCCACCGAGAACGGCGAGCGGGCCGCCACCGTCCGGGCCGCCTCCTGGGCCGCAGCGGCCGGGTGCTCGCGGAGCCGCTGCAGGATCCCCGCGGCGTCGTCGCCGACGTAGCACCCGTCGATCCACGACCGGTTGTCCGCCAGCCACGACGCGGCGCCCCCGGCGGGGGAGCCGTCGCCGGCGCGGACGTCCCCGCCCGGCGGGCGCTCCTCCCCGGACCGGCCGGCGGCCGCGAGCACCTGGTCCGCGGACGCGTCCGGCTGCCGACGCAGCAGCTGGCGGACCTGCTCCTCGGCGTCCGAGGGCACCAGGGCCTGGGCCATCCCCAGGAGCAGCGCGTCCGCGCCCCCGACGGGTCCACCGGTCAGGGCCACGTGGGTCCCGGTCTCCCCGGGGGCCCCCGCCAGGAGGTGCAGGCCCCCGACGTCGGGGAAGAAGCCGATGATGACCTCCGGCATCGCCAGCCGGGTGCGCTCGGTGACCAGGCCGAGCGATCCGTGCGCCGAGACACCCACGCCTCCGCCCATGACGATCCCGTCCATCCAGGCGACGTAGGGCTTGGGGTAGGAGGCGACGAGGGCGTTCACCGCGTACTCCGCCCGCCAGTAGTCGACCGCGTCCTCGTGGCGGCCGGCCAGCACCGCCTCGCGCAGGGCCCGGACGTCCCCGCCGGCGCACAGCCCGCGCTCGCCGGCGCCGTCGAGGAGGACCCCGGCGATCCGGTCGTCGTCGGTCCAGGCGGTCAGCTGGTGGTGGAGCGAGTCGATCATGGCGCGGTCCAGCGCGTTGATCGCCCGGGGCCGGTTGAGGCGGGCACGCCCGAGCCGCCCGTCCACCGCATACAGCACCTCCGGCCCGTGACCGGGTGCGGGCTCCCAGGACAGCTGCTCGTCGCCGTGGCTCATGCCGGCCCACTGTAGCCACGCACGTAGACTCCCCCGCATGGGCAAGGCATCACGCAGGAAGCGGCAGACCGACGGCGCACCGAGGGCGAAGCGGGCACCGTTCGTCGCGCGCCCGTTCGAGGGGCTGGCCGACGAGGCGGACTGGGTCGCGATGCGGGAGATCCTGCCCGCCGCCACCGCGCAGATCACCGTCGTCGTCCCCGAGGGGCTCGAGGTCGACGGCCGTCCGGTCCCCGCCGGGACGCGGGACGTCACCCTGGTGACGGTGCTGCCCGGGGCGATGCCCGCCGTGCACCGGGACAACGGCGAGGTCCTCGTGGCGATGCAGTCGCGCACCTCCAGCGGCGACGCCTCGCGGGACGTGGCGCAGTCGCTGCTGACCGCGCTGGCCTCCGAGCCGGGCACGTCGGTGTCCTCGGTGCGGCCGGCCACCGCCGAGACCCCCCGCCTGCAGGACCTCGTGGCCGACGGGCAGCGCCTGGAGGTGGCGGTCCAGGAGGACTTCGGCTTCTGGCTCGGTGAGGACGCCACCGAGGAGCAGAAGGCCGCGCTGGAGCAGATGAACGAGAACGCCGTGCCGATGGAGCGGGTGGAGGGGGCGCCGTCGGCCTACTGGTGCCTGATGACCGGTCGTGCCTACATCCGCTGGATCCTCGGCGAGGACGAGGACACCGCCACCCGGGCGGTGGCGCGGCTGCAGGCGGCCGGCGAGCACACGCTCGGGGAGGAGACCAAGCTGCTCGGGGCCTTCCGGGCCAACGGGCTGCTGGTGCCGGTGATCGAGGTCGACCCGCAGGCCGAGCCGTCCTCGCACGCGGGTGCCCTGGCCGAGCTCCAGGGTCGTTACGAGAAGGCGGCCTCCTCCGACGAGCCGCTGACCGTGCAGGAGCGCCGGGCCCGGGACGGGCTGGTCTCCCGGCAGGTCACGCTGCGCTGATCCGGGTGTGACGACGTGGGGGTGGACGTGACCGGAGCCGGCCCGTCCGCGTCCGGGCACGGGGCCGTCGCCGTCGTCCCCGCCAAGGACGAGGAGGAGCGGATCGGGTCGACCCTCGAGGCGCTCCGCACGGTGCCGGGGGTCGACCTCGTGGTCGTCGTCGACGACGGGTCGAGCGACCGGACGGCGGCCGTGGCCGAGTGGGCCGGCGGGGTCGAGGTGGTCCGGCACGGGCGCAACCAGGGCAAGGCGGCGGCGATGACCACGGGGGCCGGCGTGGCGGCCAGGCTGCGGCCGGGAGCCCCCGTCCTCTTCGTGGACGCGGACCTCACCGGGTCGGCCGCCCACCTCGGTCCGCTCGTGGAGGCGGTGCTGGACGGCACCGCGGACATGACCATCGCCGTGCTGCCGCCGCAGGACCGCCCGGGGGGTGGCTTCGGGATCGTCGTGCGCACCGCCCGGGAGGGGATCCGGCGGCTCACCGGGTGGGCGCCCTCGCAGCCGCTGTCCGGTCAGCGCTGCCTGACCCGCGAGGTGCTCGACGCGGCGATGCCGCTGGCGCACGGCTGGGGCGTCGAGGTCGGCCTGACGGTCGACGTCCTGCGTGCCGGCGGCCGGGTCATGGAGGTGCCCTGCGCGCTGCACCACCGGGTCACGGGCCGGGACTGGGGCGCCCAGGTCCACCGCGCCCGGCAGCTGGCGGACGTCACCCGCGCGCTGACGGAGCGCACCGGGCCGGCGGAGCGGACCCTGCAGACGGTGGGACGGGCCAGGGCGGCCGGGGGCCGGCGGGTCGACGAGGTCCGTGCCGCCGGGGCGGCCCGGGTGGGAGCGGCGACGCGGTCGGCCCGGTCCGCAGCGTCCTCGACGGCGTCAGCCGTCGCGACGCGGGTCGACCGCGGACGGCGGGCCGTCACCGGGCCGCTCCGGCGCGACGGCACCTGGCACGAGCTGTAGCCCCCCCGGGGCGGGTCCGTCGTCCGTGCGCGGCGGCTCCGACCCGATCAGGCTGAGCGCGGCGGCGAGCAGCACCGTCAGGGCGAGGGCCACCACCGCGATGCCGGAGTCGTTGAGCACCCAGCCGAGCGTCGTGGCCACCACCCCGGCGAGCAGCGCGCGGTGCATCCCCTCGTGCCGCCACAGCGGAGCGGTCCACCCCGCCGGCCGACGCCACACCGCGAGGGCGAGCAGGACCAGCGCCAGCACCGCCAGCCAGGAGAGCGGATAGCTGAGCAGGATGCCCAGGCTCTGCTCCAGCTTGCGGGTGACGACCTGGAGCGCGGTGCCGTCGACCACCCGCTGCACGAAGTCGCCCAGGTGCGTCCGTCGCCCGGGTCCGCGCGTCCAGTCCAGCAGCATGACGCCGGCCGCGACCACGACGCCGGCCAGCCCGAGGAGGGCCAGCGCGCCGGCCGACCAGCGGATCCCGAGCGCCGCCAGCGCCATCAGCCCCGTCGCGACGACGAGGGCCGGGACGCCGCCGAAGTCGGCCCCCGCCTGCGGGGCGGCGTTGAGGAGGACGGCCGCCGCGCCCAGGAGCAGGATCGCCCCCGCAGCGGCGGGACGGCTGACCTCCGGTCCGTCGGCGGGGCCGGTGGCGGGGCGGGCGGCGGGGCGGGCGGCGGGTCGGTCGCCGATCACCGCGGCCGCCAGGACGAGGAAGGAGCCGAGGACGATGCCGAACCCCACGTTCCCCTGCCCGTAGAACCGGCCGGCGGTCACCGGCTGGAGACCCAGCACGGACACCAGGCCCAGCCGGGCCGAGCAGATGACGTCCGCCCCCACGACGGCGAGGGTGATGGCGGCCACGACGGCGGCAGGTCCCAACGGCTGGCGCCGCCACGGGCCCGCCCAGGCGACCGCGGTCACCAGGCCGACCGCCACCAGCACCCCGAGGCTCAGCGCGGCGACCGGTCGGACGAACCCCCACCACGGCACGAGGCCGGTGAGGAACGTGGCCGCCGGGATCGCCAGCACCGCGGTCGCGACGACGGACAGCCCCCCGGTGCGGCCGGGGGGCGCGGACGCCCGCTGCCGACGCCGGGCGATGCTCAGCACCAGCAGGGCGAGGTGGACGGCGGCCACCGTCCCCAGGACCCAGGGTGCGGCCACCTTGGCCAGGGTGATTCCCGCCGCGAGGTCGCGGGCGTCCTCGAGGTGCCCGGTGTCCGGCCCGTCCCCGACCGCCACGACCGGTTGTCCGGCCACGGCCTCCGGCAGGGGCCCCCCGGCCCCCACGAGCTGCAGCAGGGTGGCCGTCAGGTCGGTCAGCTGCACCAGGCTGCGCTGCTGGGTCGACCCCGACGTCAGCGCCGCACCCGTGCTGTCGCCCTGCGACCCTGGGCCGCCGGTGCCCGCGGCGACCGCCCCGACGGGGTGCACGACCAGCAGCGTCGCCCCGGCCCGTCCCTCGACGTGCCCCAGCCCGGCCAGCAGGACGGTCGTCCCGTCGGGGAGCTCGTCCACGAAGGTCCCCAGCGCCGTGTCGATGCTGCTCGACGTCCCGGTCGGTCCGGACGGGCCGGGGGTCGCCTCCTCGCCGCCCGTCCCGTGCGACCCGACCGGGACCGTCGTCATCAGGTGCACGGCGCACCCCGGGTCCAGGTCGGTCGGGAGCGTCGTCCCCTCCCCGGACCCCGGGACGGT
>DATISK010000186.1:0-11047 GCA_035581545.1 Ornithinimicrobium sp.
CGGCCGCCGCTGCGGCCCTTCCTGTCGTCGTTCATGCCAGTCCTTCCGAGGCCAGCTCCTCGAGCACCTCTGCCGAGGGCAGGTAGGGCGCGAGAGCGGGCAGGTCGTCGAGGGAGTCCAGTCCCATCTTCTGCAGGAACAGGTCGGTCGTGCCGTAGAGCACCGCGCCCGCCGTGGGATCCTGACCCACCTCGGTCACCATGCCCCTGGCCAGCAGCGTACGCACCACACCGTCCACGTTCACCCCGCGGATGGCGCCGATGCGGGCCCGGCTGATCGGCTGCCGGTAGGCGACCACGGCCAGGGTCTCCAGCGCGGCCTGGGTGAGGCGGGCCTGCTGGCCCCCCATGAGGAAGCCCTCGACGACCGGGGCGAGGTCGGCCCGGGTGTAGAGACGCCAGCCGCCGCCGAGGCGGCGCAGGACGTACCCGCGCTCCTGCGCGGCATACTCCTGGGCCAGGCCGTCCAGCAGGGAGCCGACGTCCTCGACCGTGCTGTCCAGGGCGGTCGCCAGGGCCTCCTCGGCCACCGGCTCGTCCAGCACCATGAGGACGGCCTCGACGGCCGCCCGCGCCCCACCGGGAAGCGTCGTCGGGTCGAGCGGCGGCTGCTCCACGAGGTCGCTGCCGTCGAGGCCGTCGCCGTCGGGCTCGCCGGGACCGGTGGCAGGGCCGGTGCCGGGGTCGGTCGGTCGACCTGCGTCGCTCATGGCTGGTCCTCCTCGCTGGTCGTCGGGTCGTCCTCGTCGAACTCGTCGCTCACCCGGACGGTACCCGCGTCGGGGCCGGTCCAGCGCACGAGGATCTCACCCAGCGCCTCCTGCTGGTCCAGGGCGACGACCGTGTCGCGGAACAGCTCCAGCAGCGCCAGGAAGCGGGCGACGACCACGAGCGTGGAGTCCGCGTCGGCGACGAGCTCGCGGAAGCTGGCCCGTCCGTGCTCCCGGAGCCGCGCCACGACGATCGAGGCCTGCTCCTGCACGGAGACCTGGGGTGCGTGCAGGTGGCCCACGCCGACGGCGGGCGGCGGCTTGGGGATCATCGCCCGCCCCGCGATCATGGCCAGCTGCTCGGGGGTCACGGCGAGGACCACCTCCGGCAGGAGCGAGGCGAAGCGGTCCTCCAGGCCGACGTCCCGTGGGTAGATCCGGCCGGCGCCGGCCATCCGCAGGCGCAGCTCGTCGGCCACCTTCTTGAAGGCGCGGTACTGCAGCAGCCGGGCGAAGAGCAGGTCCCGGGCCTCGATGAGGGCCAGGTCCTCCTCGTCGTCCTCCCGGGCACCGGGGAGGAGCCGGGCGGCCTTGAGGTCCAGCAGGGTGGCGGCGATGACGACGAACTCGCTGGCCTGGGACAGGTCCCACTCCTGCTGGGCCTCCCTGGCCGCGCGCAGGTGGGCGACGAACTCGTCGGTGACCGACGCCAGGGCGATCTCGGTGACGTCGAGCCGGTGCTTGGCGATCAGGCCCAGCAGCAGCTCGAAGGGACCGGAGAAGACGTCGAGGTGCACCTCGAAGCTGCCGCGGCTGCCGCTCAGCACACCGCCGGGGGTGGCCCCGGGCGGTGCCGCGGGGACCGTGCTCCCGGACACCGGGCTCAGGGAGCGCCGCCGCGGGCCACGAGCTCGCGGGCCAGCTGGCGGTAGGCCTCCGCGCCGGAGTGGGTGCTGGCGTAGGAGGTGATCGGCTCGGCCGCCAGGGTGGCGTCGGGGAACTTGACGGTGCGGCTGATCACCGTGTGGAAGACGGTGTCCTGGAAGTGGTCGACCACGCTGCGGACCACCTCGCGCGAGTGCAGCGTGCGCCCGTCGTACATCGTGGCCAGGATGCCGTCGACCTGCAGGCGCGGGTTGAGCCGGTCGGTGATCTTCTCGATCGTCTCGATGAGCAGGGCGACCCCGCGCATGGCGAAGAACTCGCACTCCAGCGGGATGACGACCCCGTGCGCCGCCGTCAGCGCGTTGACCGTGAGCAGACCCAGCGACGGCTGGCAGTCGATGAGGATGACGTCGTAGTCGTCGACGACCGGGCGCAGCACCCGCGAGAGGATCTGCTCCCGCGCCACCTCGCCGACGAGCTGGACCTCCGCGGCCGACAGGTCGATGTTGGCCGGCAGCAGGTCGACGTCCTGGACGTGCGTGGACTGGATCACGTCCCGCACGTCGTGCCCCCGCTCCACCAGCAGGTTGTAGACGGTCACGTCGAGGTCGTGGGTGCGCACCCCGAGCCCGACCGACAGGGCGCCCTGGGGGTCGAAGTCGACCATCAGCACCCGGCGGCCGTACTCGGCCAGCGCGGCACCCAGGTTGATCGTCGTCGTGGTCTTGCCGACGCCGCCCTTCTGGTTGCACATGGCGATGATCCGGGCCGGCCCGTGCCCCGCCAGCGGCGGGGGCACCGGGAAGTCCGGCAGGGGTCGCCCGGTCGGGCCGTCCTGCCCCACGCCCGTGGACTCGGTCCCGGGCAGGCGGTCGTAGGTGGCGTGTGCCTCGCGGTTCACGTGTGTGGTCTCCAGCCTCGCTCGCTTCGGGTCGGCTCCCGCCGATCATCCCCGACCCTAACCGAGCCGGCGACCCGGACCCCGGGCCGTGAACCTCGACCTGAGGTGGAGACTCGAGGGTTTCCCGGTCGGCGCGGCCGGTCAGGTCTGCCCGGCAGCCGTCCGCGCCCGGGGGTGCGCCTGGGCGTACACCTCGCGCAGCCGCTGGGTGGAGACGTGCGTGTAGATCTGGGTGGTCGTGACCGACGCGTGCCCCAGCAGCTCCTGCACCACACGGACGTCGGCCCCGCCGTCGAGCAGGTGCGTCGCGAACGAGTGCCGCAGCGTGTGCGGGCTGACCGTCGAGCTCAGGCCGGCCCGGTCCGCGGCGCCCTTGATGGCGTTCCACGCCGACTGCCTCGACAGGCGGCCCCCGCGGGCGTTGACGAACACCGCAGGGGTCCCCCGCCCCGTCCGCAGCAGGTCGGGGCGACCGCGGACCAGCCACGCGTCCAACGCCGAGCGGGCGTAGCGACCCATCGGCACGATGCGTTCCTTGCGCCCCTTGCCGAAGAGCCGCACCACGCCTCCGGTGCCGTCGTCGGCCCGGCCCAGCTCCAGGTCGTCCACGTCGAGCGCGATCGCCTCGCCGACCCGGGCCCCGCAGCCGTAGAGCACCTCGAGCAGGGCCCGGTCCCGCAGCGCGGCCGGGGCGTCCCCCACCGAGGCGGCCTGCAGCAGCCGGTGGACCTCCTCCACCGTGAGCGCCTTGGGCAGGCGCCGCGGCGGGGTGGGCGGAGACACCTCGCGGGCCGGGTCGTCGGGGGTGTCCCCCTCCAGCGCCAGGAAGGTGTGCAGCCCGCGGACGGCCACCACGGCGCGCGCGGCGGAGGTGGCCGCCAGCGGCGGGTGGTCGGCGTCCCCGGCACGCAGGTGCGCCAGGAACGCGGCGACGTGCTCCTCGCGGACCTGCCCGGCCGAGGTGACCTGCTGGCCCGCGAGGAAGTCCAGGTAGCGACCCAGGTCGCGGCGGTAGGCGCGCAGGGTGTGCTCCGAGCGGCCGCGCTCCACCCGCAGGTGGTCCAGCCAGCCGTCCACCGCCAGCCGCAGGGGTACGTCGCTCACGCCTCCCCCGTCCCGGGGCGGCGTCGGGCCCGCTTGACCCGGGCCCGGCGTTCCTGCCCCTGGAGCCGTCGTTCGACGGACCCCCGGGTGGGGCGGGTCGGACGTCGCCGCCGCGCCGGCGGGGCGGTCGCCTCCCGGAGCAGCTGGGCGAGGCGGCGCCGGGCCTCGCGACGGTTGTCCAGCTGCAGTCGGTGCTCGGAGGCGACGACCGTCAGGACCCCGTCGACGAGCCGGTCCCCCAGGCGGTCGAGCGCCCGCGCACGCAGGTCCGGGGGGAACGCTGAGCTGCCGCCCACGTCGAGGCTCAGCTCGACCCGGGAGTCCGTCGTGTTCACGCCCTGGCCCCCAGGGCCGGAGGACCGGGAGAAGCGTTCCACCAGCTCCGCCGCCGGCACCACGACCCGGTCGGAGACGAGCAGGTCGTCGGTCACGTCCGGACGCGGGCTCACCCGTCCACTGTGCCACGCCGCACGTTCCCGTCCGGCGCCGCGGGCGGCCCGGGGTGACACTGGGCGCATGCGCCTCTACGCCGACGCCCCCGCCCGCCGCGCGCGCCAGGTGGCCGCCGACCTCTTCGTGCTGGGCTGGGTGCTCGCCTGGGTCCTCGTCGGCCGCTGGGTGTTCGACCTGGTGATGACGCTGGCCAGGCCCGCGGTGCCGCTGCGCAGCGCCGGGACCGGGTTGAGCGACCGGATGGAGGACCTCGCCGGGCGGATCGCGGAGATCCCGCTCGTCGGCGACCGGCTGGACGCGCCCTTCACCGGCGCCGCGGGCGTGGGTGCGGACCTGGTCGCCGCCGGGGACCAGCTCGAGTCCTCGGTCCGGACGGTGGCCTGGGTGGTCTCGCTGCTCAGCGCGGGCACGCCGGTGATCCTCGTCGTCCTGGCGTGGGCGCTCCTGCGGCTGGTCTGGGTCTCCCGCTCCTCCGCCCTCGGCCGGGAGGTGTCCGACCCCGAAGCCCAGCAGCTCCTGGCGCTGCGGGCCCTGGTCCGTCAGCACCCCCGGCGGCTCCAGGAGCTCTACCCCGACCCGGTGGCCGCCTTCCGCTCGGGAGATCCGGAGGTGCTGCGCCGGCTGGCCGACCTCGAGCTGGCCCAGCTGGGCCTGCGCTCCCGGCCCCGAGGGTGACCGGGCGGCGCGGCGGGGGTCAGCCGTGCCGTCGGCGCAGCACGTCCTCGACGTCCGCCAGCGACAGGTCCCTGGCGCGCAGCAGGACCAGCAGGTGGTAGAGCAGGTCGGCCGACTCCCCCAGGAGCGACTCGTCGTCCTGGGCGACCGCGGCGAGGGCCGTCTCCACGCCCTCCTCCCCCACCTTCTGGGCGATCCGCCGCACACCGTCGGTGAAGAGGCGGGTCGTGTAGGACCCCGGGGGCATCTCCTCCTGCCGTGCCGCCACGACCGCGTCGAGCAGCGGGAGGAAGGCCTGCGGGGGGTCACCGTCCGGCGCCTCGTCCCGACCGCCCCGGGCCGCGTCGAAGCAGGTCGTGTCCCCGGTGTGGCACGTCGGCCCGGCCGGCACCGCGTGGATGAGGAGCGTGTCGCGGTCGCAGTCGACGTCGACGGCCACCACGCGCAGGGTGTTGCCGCTGGTCTCCCCCTTGGTCCACGGTCCGCCCCGGCTGCGGCTGCGGAAGGTGGCCAGCCCCGTGCGCAGGGTCGTCTCCAGGGCCTGGGCGTCGAGGAAGCCGACCATGAGCACCTCGCGCGTGCGCGCGTCCTGGACCACGCCAGGCACCAGTCCCCCGGCCTTGGTGAAGTCGACGTCGTCGACCTGGAGCCCGGCGCCCAGGGCCAGGGGCCGCGGCGCCTGCCCGGCGCTCATCCGGCCACCTCCGGGGCGCGCACCTCGACGCCGGCGGCCGCCAGGGTCGCCTTGAGGCGCGGGATCGGGAGCGACCCGTCGTGGAACACGCTCGCGGCGAGCGCGCCGTCGACGTCGGCCCGGGTGAACACCTCGACGAAGTGCTCCGCCGTCCCGGCGCCCCCGCTCGCCACCAGGGGCACGCCGCAGACGGCGCGGACCGCGGCCAGCTGCTCCACGTCGTACCCCGAGCGCACCCCGTCCGAGCCCATGCAGTTCAGCACGATCTCCCCGGCGCCCAGCTCCTGCACCCGCTGCACCCAGTCCAGGGTGCCCACCGGCAGGGCGCGGGTGGCCTCGGGGTCGCCGGTGAGCTGCCGGATCCGCCAGGTGCCGTCCTCGTCGCGCAGGCTGTCCACGCCGACGACGACGCACTGGACGCCGAACGCCGCGGCCAGCTCGGAGACCAGCTCGGGCCGCTGGGTGGCCGGGGTGTTGACCGAGATCTTGTCCGCCCCGGCGTGCAGCACCGCCCGGGCGGTCTGCACCGAGCGGATCCCGCCGGCGACGCAGAAGGGGATGTCGATGGCGCGCGCGACGCGGCGCACCCACTCCACGTCGACCCCACGTCCCTGGGGGCTGGCGGTGATGTCGTAGAAGACCAGCTCGTCGGCGCCCTCGGCGGCGTAGCGCGTGGCCAGCTCGACGATGTCCCCCATGTCGCGGTGGTCGCGGAACCGGGTGCCCTTGACCACCCGGCCGTCGCGCACGTCCAGGCAGGGGATGACCCGGCGGGCCAACGTGGTGCTCACAGCCCCTCCTCGGCGATCGCGTCGCCGACCGTCAGACGTCCCTCGAGGAGGGCCTTGCCCAGGATGATCCCCGCGGTGCCGGTGCGCCGGGCGGCCCGGACGTCGTCGACGTTGCGGGCCCCGCCGGAGGCCTGCACCTGCAGGTGCGGGGCGGAGCGCGTCAGCATGGTGTAGAGGTGGAAGTTGGGGCCGGACAGGGTCCCGTCCCGCCCGATGTCGGTGCAGAGCACGTGCCGCAGGCCGGAGCCGTCGTAGCGGTGCAGGCAGGTGATGAGGTCCTGCTCGCCCACCGAGGTCCAGCCCGCGACCGGCAGCACCCACCGGCCGTCGTCGGAGGTGCGGGTGTCCAGCGCGATCGTCAGCTGCTCCGGGCCGAACCGGTCCAGCCAGCCGGCGACCGTCTCCGGCTCGCCCACGGCCAGCGAACCGACGACCACGCGTGTCGCGCCGGCGTCGAGGAGCCGCTGGACGTCGTCGGCGCTGCGCACGCCCCCGCCGGTCTGGACCATCAGCCCGGTGGTGTCCACGATCCGGGTCAGGGTCTCCCCCAGCGTGTAGCCACCTGCGCGGGCGGCGTCGAGGTCGACCAGGTGCAGCCACCGGGCGCCGCCGCGGGCGTAGTTCTCGGCCACCGCGACCGGGTCGTCGGTGTAGCGGGTCTCCTGGTCGTAGTCGCCCCGCAGGAGCCGGACCACGGCACCGCCGCGGACGTCGATCGCGGGGTAGACGGTGAACGGGCGGGCGGTGGTCACAGCGGTCTCACTCCGGACGTCGTCGGTGGGGCCGGTCGTCATCGGTCGACCTCCAGCAGGAAGTTTCGCAGAAGCCGGGCCCCGACCCCAGCCGACCTCTCCGGGTGGAACTGGGCGCCCCAGTGCAGACCGGAGCGCACGACCGCCGAGAAGGTGGTCCCGTGGGTGGTCGAGGCGAGGGTGGAGGGGCCGACGGGGGCGGCGTAGGAGTGCACGAAGTAGGCCCGGTCGCCGGCGCGGATGCCGGTCAGGAGCGGGTCCTCGACGAGGTCGTCGAGGCGGTTCCACCCCATGTGCGGCACCCGCACGCCGGGTGCGGGCGGGATCGGCACCACGACGCCCGGGACCAGCCCGAGGGTGTCCGTGCCCCCGTCCTCGGCGGACCGGTCGAAGAGCAGCTGCATCCCCAGGCAGACACCGAGCAGGGGCGCCTGCACCTGACGGAGCACGTCCTCCAGCCCGGCCCTCCGCAACCGGTCCATGCCGGCTCCGGCGGCCCCGACGCCGGGCAGCACCACCCGGTCGGCGGCGAGGATGTCGGCGGGGTCGGCGGTGAGCCGGGTGGTGGCGCCCAGCCGCTCCAGGGCATAGCTCACCGAGCCGATGTTGGTGCCGCCGCCGTCGACGAGCGCGACCCTGGGTGCCGACGTCACAGGACACCCTTGGTCGAGGGCAGCTCGGTGGCGTCTCCCTGGCGGGCCAGGGCCATCCGCAGGGCCCGGGCGACGGCCTTGAAGCCGACCTCGATCTGGTGGTGGGTGTTCTCGCCGAGGACGCTCAGGTGCAGCGTGCAGCGCAGCGCGTCGGCGAAGGAGCGCCAGAAGTGCTCGACCATCTCGGTGGGGAACTCCCCGACGTGGGACCGCTCGAAGGTGCCCTCGTAGCGGAAGAACGGGCGCCCGGACAGGTCGATCGACGCGCTGGCCCGGGCCTCGTCCATCGGCAGGGTGAAGCCGTAGCGGCCGATCCCCCGCTTGTCGCCCAGGGCGGTGCGGATCGCCTCGCCGACGGCCAGCGCCACGTCCTCGATCGTGTGGTGGTCGTCGATGTGCAGGTCGCCGTCGCAGCGCACGGTCATCGAGAAGCCGCCGTGCTTGGCCAGCTGGTCCAGCATGTGGTCGTAGAACCCCAGACCCGTCTGCGCGTCGGCGCCGCCGGGTCGGTCGAGGTCGACGGCCACACTGATCCGCGTCTCGGCGGTGTTCCGCTCGACGTGGGCGGTGCGCGGCCGGTCGACCAGGGCGTGCGCGATCTGCTCCCAGCTGGTGGTCGCCGTGCCGGGGACGGTCGCCGGCGAGGGCAGCAGGTAGGTGGGGATGCCCAGGTTGTCCCCGAACTGCCGGTCGGTGTCCCGGTCACCCACCATGACGCTGCGCTCCCAGTCCACCCCCTTGTCCTTGAGCAGGTGGACGACCATGCCGATGCCCGGCTTGCGGGTCCACGGGGCGTCCGGCCCGGCCGGGTGCGGGTCGACGAGGACCTCCCTGAAGCGGACGCCCTGGCTGGTGAGGATCTGCATCAGCAGGCCGTGCGGCCGGTCGAAGGCGTCCTGGGGGAAGGCCTCGGTGCCCAGCCCGTCCTGGTTGCTCACCATCACCAGGTCGTAGCCGGCACCCTGGATCCGCAGCAGCGCCGGGATCACGCCGTCGACGAGGCGCAGCTTGGCCAGGTCGTCGACCTGGAAGTCGTCCGGCTCGGCGATGATCGTGCCGTCGCGGTCGACGAGGCAGAGGGGGCGGGCGGTGCTCATGCGGAGGTCTCCCTGAGGGCGGTGTCGAGGGCGGTCATCTCGTCGGCGGTGCCGACGGTGATCCGCAGGGCGTCGTGCAGGCCGGGCTGGTGCCGCAGGTCGCGGACCACGATCCCGGCCGAGGCGAGGGTATGCAGGAGGGCGCCCGGGTCGTCGGACCGGACGAGGAGGAAGTTGGCGTCGCTGGCGTAGACCGCCCGCACGCCGGGCACCTCCCGGAGCTGCCGGACCACCCCGTCCCGCAGGCGCAGGGTCTGCAGCACCCGGCGACGGGTGGCCTCCAGGGCCGCGGGGGCCAGGGCCTCCAGCCCGAGGCGGGCGACGGGGACGGGCACCGGGTAGGGCGCCTGCACCCGTCGCAGCACGGCCGCCAGGTCCGGGTGGGCCAGGCCGATCCCGATCCGCGCGCCGGCCAGCCCGTGGGCCTTGGACAGGGTGCGCAGGACGACGAGGGTGGGGTGCTCCTCGAGGAGGGCCACGGCCGAGCGCTGCTCGGCGTACTCCCCGTAGGCCTCGTCGACCACCACGACCGCACGGTCGGCCAGGGCCTCGACCAGGCCGGCCAGCTCACGGAGGGGCACCACCGTCCCGGTGGGGTTGCCCGGCGAGGCGACGAAGACGATCCGCGCCCCGGTCTCCCGGGCGCGGGTGGCGAGCGCCTCGGTGTCGACGGTGAACCGCACCCCGTCGTCGACCTGGGGCACCTCGTGGACGGGGACCCCGTGGAGGCGGGCGGAGACGGCATACATCCCGAAGGTGGGCGGGGCGACCACCACCCCGTCGCCGCCGGGGCGGCACAGGGTGCGGACGAGCAGCTCGATGACCTCGTCGCTGCCCCGCCCCACGACCACCCGCTCGGGCGTGGTGGCCCACAGGTCGGCGAACGCCTCGACGAGCGCGGGTGGCTGGGGGTCGGGGTAGCGGCGGCTGACGCCCTCGGGGTCGGCGGTGCTGGGTTCCCCGGACTCGTTGGCGTTCAGCCAGATCGACGCCGGGACACCGGGTGCGCTGGTGCGTGCCGAGGAGTAGCCGGCGAAGTCGTGCAGGTCCTCCCGGACGAGGTGGGCGGGGAAGGGCGCGGTGCGCCCGGAGGGGGTGGTCACGGTGCCGCCGCCGTTCCCGGACCCGCCCCCGCGAGGCGGTCCAGCCGTCGGGTCACCGCACGCTGGTGGGCGTGCAGCTGCTCGGCCCCGGCGAGGGTCACCGCGCACGGTCCCACCGTGGCCAGGCCCTCGGGGGTGGCCCGCTGGACGGTCATCGCCACCTGGAAGGAGGCCACGTTGACCCCGCCGGTGAACCGGGCGGCGCCGGCGGTGGGCAGCACGTGGTTGGTGCCCGAGCAGTAGTCCCCCAGCGTCTCGGGGGTGTGGTCGCCCAGGAACACCGAGCCTGCCCGGTCCACCCGGTCCACCCAGGCGTCCGCGTCCCGCAGGGCGAGGATGAGGTGCTCCGGGGCGTAGTCGTTGGACACCTCGAAGGCGGTGTCCAGGTCGGGGGTCACGACGAGGCGGCTGGCCGCGAGGGCCTTGCGGGCGATGTCGGCCCGGGGCAGCGTCTCGACCTGGCGCTCGACCTCCTCGGCGACCCGGCCGGCCAGGCCCGCGTCGTCGGTGAGCAGGACCACCTGGCTGTCCGGGCCGTGCTCGGCCTGGCTGAGCAGGTCGGCCGCGACGAACTCGGCGTCGGCCCCGGCGTCGGCGATGACGAGGACCTCGGAGGGGCCGGCCGGCATGTCGATGCCCGGGCCGCCCTCGGCGGTGCTCACCTGACGCTTGGCCTCGGTGACCCAGGCGTTGCCGGGGCCGAAGATCTTGTCGACCCGCGGCACCGACTCGGTCCCGTAGGCCAGGGCGGCGACCGCCTGGGCGCCGCCGACGAGGAAGATGCGGGTGATGCCGCACTCGGCGGCGGCCGCGAGCACCGCGGGGTCGGCGGTGCCGTCCGGGCGGGGCGGCGTGCACAGGACGACCTCGGGGCAGCCGGCCAGCTGCGCCGGGACGCCGAGCATGAGGGCGGTCGAGGGCAGGGGGGCGGACCCGGCGGGGACGTACAGCCCGACCCGCCGCACCGGACGGACCACCCGCCGGCACTCCACCCCGGGGGCGGTCTGCACGGCATACCCCTGCTGCATGCCCGCCTCGTGGAAGACCCGGATGCGGCCGGCGGCCTCCGAGATCGCCTCCCGCAGTGCTGGATCGAGGTCGGCGACGGCGGCGTCCCGGTCGGCGACGGCCACCTCCAGGGCGTCGACCTGCGCGCCGTCGAGACGGGCGGTCAGCGCGCGGAGCGCGGCGTCGCCGTCGCGGCGCACCTGACCCAGGATGTCGGTCACC
>DATISK010000187.1:0-10448 GCA_035581545.1 Ornithinimicrobium sp.
GGCCCAGCAGGAGAGCGCCCCGGCGTCGACGGGCGGCGGGGACGCCGGGGCGGACGCCGCTGGCAGCGGCCCGTCGGCGGCAGCGGCCCACGGCGGGCGCGGGCGCTCGGGCGGGCAGGACATCACGAGAGGGCTGATCACGGCGAAGAAGGCCGAGCTGGCCCGGGTCAAGAACGACGACGTCGTCGCCGACGGCCGCCCGGCCAGGAAGAAGGGTCCCGACAAGAACAAGGACAAGGAGAAGGACCCGACGGTCGCGAAGGACAAGCCCACGAAGGCCAGGAAGGGCAAGAAGAGCAAGAAGTCCAAGAAGGAGAAGAAGCCGAAGGGCTCCTGACCCCTCAGCGGATGGGTTCGTCCCGGCCGATGCCGACGATCCACAGCCGCGTCAGGTGCGCGTCGGGATCCTCGGGGTCGGCCGGTTCGACCTGGACGCTGACCCGTTGTCCCACCCGGACGTGGCGCAGCCCGCTGGCGGCGAACACGTCCTCGTCGAAGGGGATCCGCCGTCCGTTGTCCAGCAGCACCGAGCCGGAGCGGCTGTCGAGGTCGAAGGTGTGCACGCTGGCCTGCATGAGGTCACTGTAGGCGTCGACAACCCCGACGCCACCGGTCAGCACGGCTCGGGTGCGTCGACCGACCCCGAGCGCCACCGCCCGGGTCAGGTCCTCCAGCACGTCCACGTCCTGCCGCAGCCGGGGCAGCCTCAGCGCGAGAAGGGTGGCCGCCTCCGCGTGGCGGCGCGCGGAGCCGGGTCCGAATCGCGGTGTGGGGGGCCGGAGCGTCGAGGTGAGCAGGGTGGTGCCGTCCCCCGAGGCGTCGGGCACCACCGAGTCAGGATGGTGGGCGCACGCGGCGAGGGCGTCGAGGAGGTCGCGCGGGCGGAGGGCGGGCAGGTCGCCCAGCAGGACGGCCCACCCGGGTGGACCGGGCGACGCCGCGCGGGCGCGGGTCAGACCGGTGCGCACCGCTGCGTCCAGCCCCAGTCCCGGGTCGTCCAGCACGTCGGCACCCCATCCCCGCACCACCGACGCGACCGGCCCGTCCGAGGTGACGACCGTCAGCGACGCGGGGCCGAGGGCCGCAGCGGCGGCCTGCAGCGTGTCCAGCGCCATCGCCCGGGCCAGCTCGGCCCGGGCGGCGGGCGAGGAGGTCGTCAGGCGGGACTTGGCGTGCCGACCCTGCTTCACGGGGACGACGAGCCGCCAGCGCACCGGGTCGCCGTCCGAGTTCGTCCGCACACCCGACATTCTGGTGGACGCGGTCGGGGGGGTGACAAGATGGCGCCGTGACCCGTCAGCCCGCCCGTCAACCGATCCCGTGGTCCTACCGGGCCGTCATCGCCACCGTGCGGCCCGTGCTGATGGGAATCACCCGCCGGTCATGGTCGGGAGGGGAGCACGTGCCGCCCACCGGCGGCTTCATCGTGGCCAGCAACCACTACTCCGAGGTCGATCCCTTCATGCTGGCCCACTACCTGGTCGACCACGGGCGGCCGCCCTTCTTCCTGGCCAAGTCCTCGCTGTTCGAGGTGCCCCTGCTCGGATCCGCGCTGCGGCACCTGGAGCAGGTGCCCGTGCGCCGCCGCAGCACCCAGGCCAAGGACGCCCTGGACGAGGCCAGGCGGGCGCTCGTCGAGGGCAAGTGCATCGCGATCATGCCCGAGGGGACCCTGACCCGGGACCCCGACCTGTGGCCCATGCGTCCCAAGCCCGGCGTGGGCCGCCTGGCCCTCACCAGCCGGGCCCCGGTCGTCCCGGTCGGTCAGTGGGGCGCCCAGGAGGTGCTCGGGCGGTACGCCCGGCGGCCGGGCAACCTGCTCCGCCGTCCGGTGCAGCACGTCCAGGCGGGCCCGCCGGTCGACCTGGCGGACCTCTACGACCGGGCCGACGACCCGAAGGCGCACGCCGAGGCGACCGCCAGGGTGATGGCGGCGGTCACCCGGATCGTGGCCGACCTGCGTGGTGAGCCCGCACCCGCCGTGCCCTACGACCCGGTGACCCGGTCGGGAGGGTCGGCCGGCCCGGTCCCGGACCACCAGGAGCCTCGATGACCCGCGCGGCCGTGTTCGGGGCCGGCAGCTGGGGCACGGCCTTCGCCCAGGTGCTCGCCGACGGAGGGGTGGCGCCCGTGACGCTGTGGGCGCGCCGGGAGGAGGTCGCCCGCGCCGTGCGTGACGGCCACGCCAACCCCGACTACCTGCCGGGTGTCGCGCTGCCGCCCGCGGTCACGGCGACGACCGGGCCGGAGGAGGCGGCCGAGGGGGCGCAGGTGGTCGTCCTCGCGGTCCCGTCGCAGAGCCTGCGGGAGAACCTGACCCGGTGGGCCGGGGTGATCCCGCAGGACGCCCTGGTCGTCTCGCTGATGAAGGGCATCGAACGGGGCACCGGTCTGCGGATGAGCGAGGTGGTCGAGGCCGCGGGGGTGGACCGCGACCGCATCGTCGTGGTCTCCGGCCCCAACCTGAGCAAGGAGATCGCCGCCCGGCAGCCGGCCGCCAGCGTGGTCGCCTGCACCGACCTCTCCGCCGCCGAGCGGGTGGCCGCGATGATCGCACCCCCCTACTTCCGCCCCTACACCCAGACCGACGTCGTGGGTGCCGAGATCGGCGGTGCGGTCAAGAACGTCATCGCGCTGGCGGTCGGGATGGCCGAGGGTCTCGGCTACGGCGACAACACCAAGTCCTCCCTCATCACCCGGGGCCTGGCCGAGATCAGCCGTCTGGGGGAGGCCCTCGGTGGTGACCCGGCCACCCTCATGGGCCTGGCCGGGGTCGGGGACCTCATCGCCACCTGCATGTCTCCGCTGTCGCGCAACCACCGGGTCGGGGTGGCCCTGGGACAGGGCCGGTCCGTGGAGGAGATGGTGGCCGTCCCCCACCAGACGGCCGAGGGTGTGCGCTCCTGCCGGTCCGTCGTCGACCTGGCCGCCGGCCACGGCGTGGACATGCCGATCTGCCAGGGCGTGACCGCGGTGGTGGAGGGGCACCTGAGCCCCGAGCAGCTCACCGGGGCGCTGATGTCGCGGGCGCGCAAGCACGAGCGCGGCTGACCGGGACGGCCGACCTGGCCCGCCGGAGCGGCGCACGCGCGTCATACCTCTCCCTGCAGCGGGGCGCCGACTAGGCTCGGGCGCGATGGACAACCAGCCCCCCACCCCCGCCAGCCCCCGCGCCGCGACCCGGGCGTCCCGCCCCCGGGTCGCCGTCGTCTTCGGCGGCCGGTCCGACGAGCACTCGATCTCCTGCGCGACCGCCGCGAGCGTGCTGCGCGCCCTGGACCGGGACCGCTACGACGTCGTGCCGATCGGCATCACGCGCCAGGGTCACTGGGTGCTCGTGCCCGACGACCCCTCGGCGCTGGAGATCCGGGACGGCAGGCTGCCCGAGGTGCCCGGGTCGGGCCGACAGGTGATGGTGCCCCTGGGAGGTCTCGACCACGTGCTGCGTCTCGTGGAGGAGGACGGGTCGACCACCGAGATCGGGGAGGTGGACGTCGTGCTGCCCCTGCTGCACGGTCCGTTCGGGGAGGACGGCACCATCCAGGGTCTGCTGGAGCTGGCCGACATCCGCTACGTCGGCTGCGGGGTGCTGGCCTCAGCGGCGATGATGGACAAGCACGTGATGAAGGTGATCTTCGCCGCGGCCGGCCTGCCGGTAGGCCCCTACGCGGTGCTGACCGACCTGGAGTGGCGGCGCGACCGGGAGGCCTGTCTCCGGGCGGCCGGTGCGCTGCGCTTCCCGGTCTTCGTCAAGCCGGCCAGGGCAGGGTCCTCGGTGGGGGTCTACAAGGTCGACCACGCCGCGGAGCTGGAGGCTGCGATCGAGAAGGCGCGGTCGCACGACCCCAAGGTGCTCGTCGAGGAGGGCATCGAGGGTCGGGAGATCGAGTGCGGGGTGCTCCAGGGACGCGGGACCGACCCGCCCCGGGTCAGCGAGTGCGGAGAGATCACCGTGACCGGGGGAGGGCACGAGTTCTACGACTTCGAGGCCAAGTACCTGGACGAGGCGAGCGTGCGGATCACCGCCCCGGCGGACGTCGCGCCGGAGGTGCGCGCGGAGATCAACCGGGTCGCGCGGACGGCCTTCGAGGCGGCCGGCTGCGAGGGGCTGGCGCGGGTCGACTGCTTCGTCACGCCGGAGGGCGCCGTCGTGCTCAACGAGATCAACACGATGCCCGGCTTCACCCCGTTCTCGATGTACCCCCAGGCGTGGGCGGCCTCGGGCGTGTCCTACCCCGAGCTCGTCGAGGAGCTGCTGCAGCTGGCCCTGGCCCGGCCGCTGGGGCTTCGTTAGCCCCCGTCGCCCGCGTCGGACACGGCGACGCACCGGCCGCCCGTCTGCGGCACCTGCCGGGCGGCCTGCTCGAAGGCGGGCAGCAGCAGGGGAGCGGTGCCGTGGTCGGCCGGGACCAGCACCTCGAGGGCCGGGTCGCGGCCGTAGGTGGTGAACATCGTGCCGTCGTCCAGCTCCGTGGCCACCCAGTCGATCCCGCTCACGTCGATGCAGGGGTCCGTGGTCGGACCGGGCGGAACCTTGCCGCACCGGGCGACGACCGGGGGGTCTCCCCACGCCGCGACCCCGTCCGACTGCACCGCGGTGACACGAGGTTCCAGGCCCGCGACGGTGGCCGGCCAGTGCCTGGCCACCTGCGTGCACACGGGGGAGTCCGAGCCGTCGAACGGGGCCGCCCGGACGGCCTCCTCGCCGCAGGCGGTGAGCAGGGAGAGGGCGACGACCAGGACCGGGAGCGTCAGAACTCGACGACGGTGCACGTGGTCGTCCGGGTGATCCGCGGGACCTCCTGGACGGCGGCGATCACCTCGCGCCCCAGCGTCTGCACGGTGGGGGCCTCCGCGACGACGATCGCGTCGTAGGGGCCGGCGACGATCTCCGCGCTCCGCACTCCGGGCAGGGCGCGGACGGCCGCGGTCACCTGCCCCGCAGCGCCCACCTCGGTCTGCACGAGGATGTAGGCCTTGATCACGGTGCACCTCCAGGACGTGTCGTGCGCAGGCTACCGTGCCACCTGCAGCCGGACGACGGAGGGACGGGTATGGAGCAGCAGGGACAGGTGCCGCCGGACGGCCCGACCCTGGCCGGGATGGGGGAGAGCGGCCTGCTGACCGAGGTGTTCGCGGCCTATGCCGGGCTACCGGACGAGCTGGTCCTCGTCGGGCCGGGGGACGACACCGCGCACCTGGTCGTCAAGTCGGGTTCGCTGCTGGCCACGACCGACACCGTGGTCCGGGGGCGCGACTGGCGGGACGAGTGGTCCACCGGTGAGGACGTGGGCATCAAGGTGGTCACCCAGAACCTGGCCGACCTCGCCGCCATGGGTGCACGGGGCACGGGGCTCCTGGTGACCCTGGTCGCTCCGCAGGACCTGACGGTGGACTGGGTGCGCCGGCTCGTCTCCGGCGTCGCCCGGGCCGCCGGCCGTGCGGGCGTGCCCGTCCTGGGGGGAGACCTGTCCTCCGCGGCGGCGGAGGAGGTGGTCGTCTCGGTCACCGCCCTCGGAGAGCTGGGCGAGGGCGTGCCAGGTGCGGTCCTGCGCAGCGGGGCCCGGCCCGGCGACGTCGTGGCGGTCTCCGGTCCCCTGGGCCGCTCCGGCGCGGGGCTGCTCCTGCTGCAGCAGGGGGTGGTCCGGGGACGCGACGAGCAGGAGGAGCGGCTGCTGGCGCACCACCGCCGGCCCACGACCGACCTGACGCAGGGGCCTGCCGCGGCCCGGTCCGGCGCCCGGTCGATGATCGACGTCTCCGACGGCCTGGTCCGCGACGCCGACCGGGTGGCGCGGGCCAGCGGGGTGCGGATCGAGCTCGACCCGGCGGCGGTGACGAGGGTCGCCGGGCTGCTCGTCCCCGCGCTCGATGCCCAGGCCGCCCTCGCCCAGGTGCTCGTCGGCGGCGAGGAGCACGAGCTGCTGGCCACGTTCCCGGGAACGGGCGACCTGCCGCCGGGCTGGTCGCAGCTCGGGCGGGTGGTGGAGGCCGGAGGACGGACGGCCGGGGAGGCGCAGGCCGACGGGGTCGGGGTGTGGTGGGAGGACCGCCGGCTCGACCCCCGGGGCGGCGGCTGGGACCACTTCGGCGGCTGATCCTCCCGGGGCCGGACGCACGAGAGCCGGCGCGCACCGTCAGGGTGCGGCCGGCTCAGGTGGAGCGGGTCGGTGGACGACCCGGGCGGTCAGCGGGTGACCTTGCCCGCCTTGAGGCAGGAGGTGCACACGTTGAGACGCTTGGGGGTCGAGCCCACCATCGCGCGGACGCGCTGGATGTTCGGGTTCCAACGGCGCTTGGTGCGGCGGTGGGAGTGCGAGATGCTGTGACCGAAGCTCGGTCCCTTGCCGCAGACGTCGCAAGTGGCAGCCACGGTGTACTCCTGGTGTCGGTCGGTGCGATGGTCGGGTGCCGGCGTGCTGGAGCGGAGAGCTGGTCGCATCCTGCGCCGGGCAACCTCGTCAGCGTACCGGAGGGGCGAGGCGGTGCCCAAATCGGCCCGCCCGGCCCGGGGGACCTGCGCGGACACGGCGGGGTGTGGACGTCGCCGGGCCGGGCGGGGGCGGGCAGGTAGTTTGGGCTCGTGCCCCGCCCAGCCCTCGACCTCGTCACCGCCCGCCGGTGGGCGGTGACGGCGCGGTCGATGCTGGGCACGGCCCGCGAGCGGATCGACGCGCTCAACGTCTACCCGGTGGCCGACGGGGACACCGGGACCAACATGTACCTCACCATGGACGGGGCCCTGGAGTTCGTCCGCGGCCAGTTCGAGCTGGGTGCCGGGACGGAGCGTCTCGACGAGGGCCTCGCCCTGATCGCCCGGGGGATGCTGCTCTCGGCCCGGGGCAACTCCGGGGTCATCCTGTCCCAGCTCGCCCGGGGCCTGGCCGAGGCGGTCGGGCCAGGGGTGCGCGAGGCCGGACCCGCCGACCTGGCGGTCGCCTTCGAGACGGCGGCCGGGGCTGCCTGGGACGCCGTGGCCGCGCCGGTGGAGGGCACCATCCTCTCCGTCGCCCGGGCTGCGGCCGAGGGTGCCCGAGCCGTGGTGGACGGGGCCGTGCCGGGCGGGGGCCAGACCCCGGTGGCCGAGGTCGTCGCCGCCGCGCTCCAGGCCGCCCGCGTGGCCCTGGCGCGCACCCCCGAGCAGCTGCCCGAGCTCCGCCACGCGGGCGTCGTCGACGCCGGCGGGGCGGGCCTGGTCGTGGTCGTGGAGGCCCTGGACGCGGTCCTGCAGGAACGGGCCCACGCCGTCGTCGCCGAGCTGCCCCGGTGGTGGGAGGTGCCCACCACCGGGTCGCCCCCCGCCGGTGCGGCGGGGCCCGGCGGCGCCGAGCCCCCGTGCCGGACCACGCCCGGTGCCGACCAGGTGGAGGTGATGTACCTGCTGACGGGCAGCGACCCCGGCCGGGCGGACCGCCTCCGCGCCCACCTGGGCCGGCTGGGGGACTCGGTCGTCGTGGCGGGCGGACCGCACGACTACCGGGTGCACGTCCACCTCCTCGACCCCCGGTCGGCGGTGGAGGCCGGGAGCTCGGCCGGGCAGGTCGAGGACGTCCGGCTGACCTCGCTCGTCGACGGCGACGGGCTCGAGGAGGGACCGCCGGCCGTGGACGGCACCCACCCGGCACCCGCCCGCCGGCTGGACGTGGTCGCCTGCGCCCTCGGCCCCGGCCTGCAGGACCTGTTCGCGGCGGCCGGCGCCCAGGTCGTGCCGTCGGGGCCCCGGCGTCGGGCCTCGGCCGGGCAGCTGCTGTCGGCCCTCTGGGCCGCGGACGCCGCCCACCTCGTCGTCCTGCCCAACGACCCGGACACGGTGATGGTCGCCCGGGCCGCGGCGCAGGAGGCCCGTGCCGGGGGCCTGGTCGTGGACGTCGTCCCGACGAGGAGCGTCGTCGAGGGGCTGGCCGCGCTGGCCGTGGTCGACGAGGACGCCGACCCGCGCACCACCGTGGACGGGATGATGGAGGCGGCCGCGGGCGTGCGGTCCGGGGCGCTCACGCCCGCCGACCGGGACGCGGACACCCCCGTCGGCCGCGTGCGGAGGGGCCAGTGGCTGGGCCTGGTGGACGGCACCGTGGTGGCGGTCGGTGCGCTGCCGGGCGACGTCGCCGGGGCGGTGCTCGACCGGTTGTGGCACGGCCCGGCCGAGGTGGTCACGGTGGTCCGGGGGGAGCAGGGTCGACCGGAGGACCTCCAGCCCGCGCTCGACGCCGTGCTGGCCGAGCACCCGGGCGTCGAGCTCGTCCGGCTCGACGGGGGACAGCCGACCTACCCGTGGCTGCTGGGGGTGGAGTGAGTGACGAGCCGCCAGGACGGGTCGTGAGCGGGGTCGACCTGGACACCCGGCTGCGCAGCGTCGTGGGTGCCACGGCGGCGAAGCTGGAGACGGTCAGGGGGATGCGGACCGTGCGTGACCTGCTCGACCATCTGCCCAGGACCTACCTCGACCCCGCCCGCCCGACGGCCTTCGCCCAGCTGCCCCACGGCGAGGACGTCGTCGTCGTGGGGACCGTCCGCGCGTCCACGACCCGGCAGATGCGCCAGCGCCGGGGCCGGATGCTGGTGGTCGACGTCGAGGACGAGGTCGGGGGCACCATCCAGCTGACCTTCTTCAAGCCCTACGGTCATCAGGACCGGCTGGTCCCGGGCGTGCGGGTGGTCTGCTCGGGCCAGGTGGGCAGCTACGGCCGTTCCCTGCAGCTGACCCACCCCGACTACGCCGTCCTCGGGGACGGGTCCGGGTCGGCCTCCGGTGGGTGGCTGCTGGGCGGCCTCGTCCCCGTCTACCCGGCCACCCCCAAGGTCTCCCCGATCGTGCACGGCGACACCCTGGACCTGGTGCTGCACGCCCTGGAGGAGCTGCCGGACCCGCTGCCGCAGGAGGTCCGTCGTGCCCACGGGCTCCCGGACCTGCGCGAGGCGTACCAGCTCGTCCACCGGCCGCAGCGGGAGGCCGACCACCGCCGCGGCCGGTGGCGGCTGAAGTTCCAGGAGGCGTTCGTGGTGCAGGCCGCCCTGGCCCGCGCCCGGCTCGCCGAGGACGCCACGACGGCCGTGCCGAGACCCCCGGTCGAGGACGGTCTGGTGGACGCGCTCCTGGACCGCCTGCCGTTCGACCTCACCCAGGGGCAGCACACCGTCCTGGGCGAGCTGCGCTCCGACCTGGCCGACGAGGCCCCGATGCACCGGCTGCTGCAGGGGGAGGTCGGGTCGGGCAAGACCGTGCTGGCCCTGCTGGCGATGCTCTCGGTCGTCGACGCCGGTGGGCAGGCCGCCCTCCTGGCCCCGACCGAGGTGCTCGCCGCCCAGCACCACCGGGCGATCACCGCCATGCTGGGCCCCCTGGCCGAGGCGGGCATGCTCGGCGGGGCCGACCGGGCGACCCGGGTCGCGCTCCTGCTCGGCAGCCAGACCGCGGCCGAGCGCCGGGAGAACCTGCTCGCCGCCGCGTCCGGCTCGGCCGGCATCGTCGTCGGCACGCACGCGCTCATCCAGGACCACGTCCAGTTCGCCGAGCTGGGGCTGGTGGTCGTGGACGAGCAGCACCGCTTCGGGGTGGAGCAGCGGGACGCCCTGCGCGCCAAGGCGGACAGCTCGCCCCACGTGCTCGTCATGACCGCGACCCCGATCCCGCGGACGGTGGCGATGACGGTCTACGGCGACATGGAGATCTCCACCCTGCGCGAGCTGCCCCGGGGCCGACGGCCGATCAGCACGCACGTGGTGCCCGGTGGCCGCCCCGACTGGGTGCACCGCACCTGGGAGCGGGTCGCCGAGGAGGTGCGCACCGGCGGGCAGGTGTATGTCGTCTGTCCCCGCATCGGCCAGGAGGACGACCCGGACCTGCCCCAGGGGAGCACCGTGGGCCCGGGGGGACCCACGGTGACCACCGGTGAGCAGCCTCCGGGGGAGCCGCCGGGCGGGCCCGAGGAGGAGGTCCAGGAACCCACGCTGCACGGTGTGCACCAGGTGGCCCGCGCGCTGCAGGTCCTGCCGGCGACCGCGCCCCTGCGGGTGGCCACCCTGCACGGCCGGCTGTCCGGGGAGGAGAAGGACGTCGTCATGCGCAGCTTCGCCGCGGCCGAGGTGGACGTGCTCGTGGCCACGACCGTGATCGAGGTGGGGGTGGACGTGCCCGACGCGACGACGATGGTGGTGCTCGACGCCGACCGGTTCGGGATCTCCCAGCTGCACCAGCTGCGTGGCCGGGTCGGTCGTGGCGGCCGTCCGGGGCTGTGCCTGCTCCTCACCCAGCAGGCCGGCGGGACCGAGGACGGCCCGGCCGTCGAACGGCTGCACCAGGTGGCCTCGACCACCGACGGGTTCGAGCTGGCCCGGCTGGATCTGGAGACCAGCCGCGAGGGCGACGTGCTCGGCGCCAGCCAGAGCGGGGGCCGCAGCGGGCTGCGGTTCCTGCGGCTGGCCCGCGACGAGGAGCTGATCGTCGCCGC
>DATISK010000188.1:0-4562 GCA_035581545.1 Ornithinimicrobium sp.
GGTCGGTGCCGACCCGGTGGCCGGACCACAGCAGCCGGGCCAGCATGAGGCCGGAGAGGACCACCGCGGCGGTCAGCAGCCACGGGCGGTCGGTGGGCAGGACGAGCGCGGCGACGGGTGCGGCCAGCAGCGCGCTCGCCACACCGGCCAGGCTGACCGCCTGCCAGAGCAGCAGGGCCGGGCCAGGGGTCGCGCGCAGACCGGCGCGGCCGGCCAGCAGGTGGGGGGCGAGGAGGGTCAGCAGCAGGGCGCCGACGATCAGCGCTGCGGTGACGACGACCCCCGTCACGGCCTCAGGTGTGGCGACGTTCGACCTCGGCCAGGGCGGCCCGCAGGTCGTCCAGCTCGGCCGGGGAGGCGTCGTCCAGGAAGTGCATCATGGCCAGCTTGCGGTCGGCCTGGACGTTCTCCAGGGTCGAGCGCAGCGCGGTCGCGGCGAGGGCCTCGCGGGAGGAGGCCGCGGTGTAGCGCCAGGCCCGCCCGTCCCGGGTGCGCTGCGCCAGACCCTTCTTGGCCAGCCGGTCCAGGACGGTCATGATCGTGGTGTAGGCCAGCTCCTTGGTGCCCTCCATCCGGTCCATGACGTCGCGGACGGTGAGGTCTGGGCCGTGGGTCCACAGCGCGTCCATGACGACGCGCTCCAGGTCTCCCAGGGCAGCTTGACGGCGAGGCATGACCCAAGTCTACGACGGAGCGTCGGGTTTGCGCCCTACCCGGTGGGGTATCCCTGGGGGTTGGCCTGCTGCCAGCGCCAGGTGTCGGCGCACATGTCGGCCAGCGTCCGCGTCGCGCACCAGCCCAGCTCCCGTTCGGCCAGCGAGGGGTCGGCGTAGGAGGAGGCGACGTCGCCCGGGCGGCGGTCGACGATCTCGAAGGGCACGGACCGCCCGCTGGCCTGCTCGAACGCGTGCACCAGCTCCAGCACCGACGTGCCCCGCCCCGTGCCCAGGTTCCACACCGACAGCGGCCGGTCGTGGACGGCGATCCGCTCGAGCGCGGCCACGTGGCCGGAGGCGAGGTCCTCGACGTGGATGTAGTCGCGCACCCCGGTCCCGTCGGCCGTGGCGTAGTCGTCGCCGAACACCGACAGCGTCCTCCGCCGCCCCACGGCGACCTGCGCCACGTAGGGCATGAGGTTGTTCGGCACGTCCGCCGGGTCCTCGCCGATGCGGCCCGAGGGGTGGGCCCCGACCGGGTTGAAGTAGCGCAGCAGGGCCACCCGCAGCCCGGGATGGGCGATGACGGCGTCCCGCAGGATCTGCTCGTTCATCACCTTCGTCCAGCCGTAGGGGTTGGTCGCCGACGTGGGGAGGTCCTCGGTCATCGGCACGGGCGCGTCCGCCCCGTAGACGGTGGCCGAGGAGGAGAACACCAGGTGGGGTATGTCGTGCCGCACCATTGCCTCGGCGACGGCGATCGTGGCCCCCAGGTTGTTCCGGTAGTAGTCCAGCGGCCTGGCCACGGACTCACCGACCGCCTTGTAGGCCGCGAAGTGGACCACCGCCTCGAACCCCGCTCCGTCGACGAGGGCGTCCAGGCCCTCGCGGTCGGTGACGTCGAGCCGGTGCACCTCGACCGGTCGGCCGGCCAGCTCCGCGAGCCGGTCGACGACCGCGGGCCGGGCGTTGGAGAAGTCGTCGACGACGACCACCTCGTGCCCGGCGGCGATCAGGTGCAGCACGGTGTGGGAACCGATGTACCCGGCTCCGCCGGTGACCAGGACACGCATGGGGGCCACCCTATGCCGGTGCCCCGGGGGTCAGTCCGGTCCGGGCTCCGCGGTGGGGCCCTCGTCCCCGTCGGGGTGGCGGGAGCCCCCCGAGGAGGGCTCCGGCGTCGGCTCCTGCCCGACCACCGCGGCCAGCTCGTCGAGGTAGTCGTCGACCGCCTTCTCCTCGTAGCCGGTGCGCAGCAGGGTGGTGCCCTGGAAGCGGGCCTCGGCGATGACCGGGGCGTGGCCCCCGGAGCGGACGGCCTCGAAGACGTCCGCGATCAGCGCGTCGACCTGTTCGGCGTCGTAGCCGCGGCGCACCCGGGTCGTGGGGAAGTCCTCGTGCACGGGCAGCATGTCCTCGCGCACGCCCGGGGGGACCGGGGCGGTGGGCCGCTCGCCGGAGGGCAGCGGCTGCAGGTCGCCCGAGGTGTCGTCGGTGCTCATCCTCCGATGGTGCCACCCCTGGGCGCACGGTGCCCGTCATGCAGCTCCACGACCTGGTCGGCCCGGCCCATGAGGACGGGGTCGTGGGTAGAGACGACGCTGGCGATGCCGCGGGCGTGGGTGAGCTCGAGGAGCAGGTCCATGATCGTGGCCGCGGTGTCGGAGTCCAGCTGACCGGTGGGCTCGTCGGCGATCAGGATGTCCGGCGCTCCGACGAGCGCCCTGGCGATGCCGACCCGCTGCTGCTGACCCCCGGAGAGCTCGTAGGGCCGCTGCCGGGCGTGCCGGTCCAGCCCCACCATCCGCAGCGCCTCGGCGACCCGGGCGGAGCGCTCGGCCGCGGAGACCCGCTGCAGCCGCAGCGGCACCTCCACGTTCTCCTCGGCGGAGAGCACGGGGACCAGGCCGAAGCTCTGGAAGACGTAGCCGATCCGCTCGCGCCGGACGGCGAGGACGTCCTTCTCCGGCAGCTCGGACAGCACCCGGCCGTCGTCGAGGAGGACCTGGCCCGAGGTCGGCCGGTCCAGCCCCCCGAGCAGGTTGAGCAGCGTCGTCTTGCCCGATCCCGACGGCCCACGGACGACCGTGAGCCGCCCCGCAGGCACGTCCAGGTCGACGCCCACCAGCGCGCGCACCTGCGTGGCTCCGGTGCCGAAGGTGCGGTGCAGGTCCCGCGCCGCGACGACGGCCCGGCCGGTGGTCCCGGTCATCGCTCCTCCTCCGGGTCCGTGCCGTGCGTCTCGTCGTCGGGCCAGACCTGCACGTGGCTGCTCTCCTTCTCGATCCGGACCCGGTCGTGCAGACCCAGCTCCTCGACGTGGGCGCGGGGCAGCTGGATGCGGCCGGCGCGGTCGATCACGGTGTACTCCCGGGCCACCGTGCGCTCCACGCCGTCGGCGTCCACCACCCTCTGGCGCAGCACCTCGGTGGAGGTGCGCCCGTCCCGGATCTGCACCGTGCGCCGCACGTGGTCGGAGACGGTGGGGTCGTGGGTGACGACGAGCACGGTGGTGCCCAGCTCCTCGGCCGCCGAGCGCATCGCCCCCAGCACCTGCTCGGAGGCGGCGTCGTCCAGCTCGCCGGTCGGCTCGTCGGCGAGCAGCACCGAGGGAGCGTTGGCCAGGGCGGTGGCGATCGCCACCCGCTGCTGCTGGCCGCCCGAGAGCTGGGCCGGGCGCCGGTCGGCGCAGTCGGCCACGCCGAGCAGGCCCAGCAGCTCCTCGACCCGGGCCGCCCGTTCCTTCCGCCCGCTGATGACCATGGGCAGGGCCACGTTGTCGGCCGCGGTGAGGAAGGGCAGCAGGTTGCGCGAGGTCTGCTGCCAGACGAAGCCGACGACGGAGCGCTGGTAGTCCACCCGCTGCGCCCGGCTCATCGCCATCAGGTCGACCCCGGCGACCCGGGCGCGGCCACCCGTGGGACGGTCCAGCCCCGAGAGGATGGTGAGCAGGGTCGACTTGCCCGAGCCGGAGGCGCCGACGAGGGCGACGACGTCGCCGGGATCGACGACGAGGTTGAGCCCCTGCAGGGCCTGCACCTCCACGCCCTCGGTGGAGTAGATGCGCACGAGGTCCTCGCACCAGATGTCGGGACGTGCGGGTGTGGCGTTCATCGGTCCTCCCCGACGCGCAGGGCCTGCGCGAGGTTGGTGCGCCCGGCGAGCCGGGCGCTGACGGTGACGGCGGTCAGGACGGTCAGGACGACGGCGGCCAGGACGGCGCCGACGACGAGCGGGTCGACGGCCAGGGGCGGCTGGGAGCGCCCTCCGGTCAGACCGGTGAGGTCCAGGGCCTGGACGAGCACCCAGGGCACCGCCAGCCCGAGGACCGCGCCGACCAGGAGCGAGGTGGCCAGCACCGGACCCAGCTCCCAGGCGGTCAGCGCCCGGGTCTGGCCGGGGCGCAGCCCCAGGGTGCGCAGGACCGCGAGCAGCTGGGAGCGGGCAGCGGCCCCCATGAGCTGGACCACGAGGACGGCGAGCACGGTGAGCAGGCCGGTCAGCGCGGTGGCGCCGACGAAGGCGCGGGTGAGCCCGGTCGTGACGGGTGCGGAGGTGAAGGAGTCCAGCTCCTCCTGGACCGTGGTCACGACCCCCGGGCCGACGAGGTCCTGCACGGCGTCCGCGACCGCGCCGGGGTCCGCGCCCTCGGTCGTCGAGACCAGCGCCGCCCGGGCCGTGGGCATCCGGCGTCCGAGGCCGGTCCAGCGGTCGGCGTCCATGAGCGCCCAGCTGCCCGGGGTCTGCACGCCCGGGAGCTCGGGCAGGTGCCCGACGACCTCGACCGGGCCGTCCACCCCCCGGAGGGTGGCTGCGCCCCTCTGGTCGGGGGCGTCGCCCCCGGTGACCAGGGGGATGGCACCCCCGTCGGCGTACAGCCCCGACGGCGGACCGGGGGCGGGGGAC
>DATISK010000189.1:0-3623 GCA_035581545.1 Ornithinimicrobium sp.
CGGCGGCGTGCGCCCGGGACACCAGACCGGTGTCCACCAGGCCGTCGTCACCTGGAGCGAGGACCAGCTCCAGGTGGGGGCCGATCCCGTGGATTCCGGCCTGGGAGAGCCGCGCGAGCAGGGCGTCGTCCTCGGCGCGCAGGCCCTCGTCCGCGGCGCGCAGGTCTTCGTGCGCGACCGGCCCCGACCGCTCCCGGGCCGCGTGCACCCCATACCCCTCGGGCCGGGCCAGGAGGAACACCGTCCTGGCCCGCAGACCCAGCCGCGTCCGCATCGCCACCAGGTTGTCCAGCTCGAAGGACTGCACGAAGACCGGGGCGTCCGGGCGGTTGAGGCCGTGCCGGGTCAGCAGGTCCACCAGCGGCTCCTCGAGCGGCAGGCCGAGACCGGCGAAGTAGCTGGGGTGCTTCGTCTCGGGATAGACGCCGATCTCCCGGTCGAGCTCCTCGGAGAGCCGCTCCCGCAGCGTCAGGACCTCGGCGAGCGTGGGCACCTGCTCCTGCCGGTCGTGCCCGGCGCTGCCCGGGCGCAGGTGGGGCAGCCGCTCGACCGCCCGGAGGGTGCGCAGCTCGGCCAGGGTCAGGTCCTCGGCGAACCATCCGGTCCGCTCGACCCCGTCGATCTCCTTGGTGGTGCGCCGGCCGGCCAGCTCCCGGTGGCGGGCGACGTCGGTGGTGAAGGTGATGTCGCTCTCGTGCCGGGCGACGAGGACACCGTCCCGGGTGACGACCAGGTCGGGCTCCAGGTAGTCCGCACCCGTCCGGGCCGCGAGCGCGTAGGCGGAGAGCGTGTGCTCGGGCCGGTAGCCGCTGGCACCGCGGTGCCCGATCACCAGGGGCCGGTCGGGGGTCACCCCTCCGACGGTAGAGGGTGCGGGTGAACGGCCGGGGGCGCCGCTCCGGAACCGTCGTGGCTACCCTGCCCCATGCCCTCCGACCAGTCCGCCGAGACCCGCCGCCGCCTGCTCGTGGTCCACCACACGCCCTCGCCCGGCATGCAGGCCATGCTCGAAGCGGCCCTCTCGGGGGCCCGGGACGAGGAGATCGAGGGGGTCGAGGTCGTCGTGCGGCCCGCGCTGACCGCCGGCGTGGTCGACGTGCTGGAGGCCGACGCCTACCTGCTCGGCACGCCCGCCAACATCGGATACCTGTCGGGGGCGCTGAAGCACTTCTTCGACCAGATCTACTACCCGTGCCTGGAGGCGACGACCGGACGCCCGTTCGCGGCCTACGTGCACGGCAACGAGGGCCTCGAGGGGGCGGTGCGCGCGCTGGGCGGCATCACGAAGGCCCTCGGCTGGGAGCCGGTCGCCCCCGTCCTCGAGCTCACCGGTCAGCCGGACGCGCAGGACCTTGCGGCCTGCCGGGAGCTCGGGGCGGTGCTGGCGGCGACCATCATGCCGGAGGGGTGACGGCGCGCGCGACCGCCTCGAGCAGCTCCGGCCGACCCAGGATCCGGAAGTGTCCCCGCACCGGCAGCTCGACGTTCGTGGCCCCCTCGAGGTGGGAGCCGCGGGGGATGTGCGGGTCGAACTCGCTCCAGACCGAGGTGATCCGGTCGTTCACCTTCAGCTCCTCGGTCAGCAGCAGGAGCGTGCGGTCCGAGGGGGAGAACGCACGGACCGCCGGCAGCAGGAAGAACCGGGCGTAGACCGAGCCCCGGAAGGGCGTCGACACCGCCACCATCCGGTCGATCCGTCCGTCGGGGTCCAGGTGCGTCATCGCGTACTTGCCGATCAGCCCCCCCTTGCTGTGGGCCACGAGGACCACGTCCCTCAGGTCGTGCTCCTGCAGGTATGCGGCCACCTGCTCGGCGCTGGCCGCGACGGGGGCGGTGTTCCACCGGAGCGCGGAGACGACGTGGACGGGGTGCCCCAGGCCGTGCAGCAGGTCGGCGACCGGGCGCAGGAACTGCCACCGCTCGTAGACGCCCGGGAGCAGGACGACGGGTGGGCGCGCGGCCGCCGGACGGCCGTCCACCGGGGCGCCCAGGTCCCCGTCCACCTCCCGGTATGCGGCCGGGTCGAGCGGGCGGAGCAGCGCGTGCGCCTGCCGGGAGACGACGTAGACGTAGTCGAGGAACCACGCCCAGCCGCGGCCGGCCAGCCAGCCCACCCGTCGCCCGATCACGACCGCCGAGCCCGCGCGGCTCAGCCGTCGACCGGCTCGGGGGTGCGGCCCCCGGCGGCGTCCCGACCCAGGGCGTGGGCCATGACCTCCTGGGCCACGGCGCCCGGGCGGGTGTACATGACCACGTGCGCGCCGGGGATCTCGACGAACCGTCCCACGGGCGCCAGCCGGGCGAGCTGGTCGGTCCAGTCGCGCCGGGCGACCGGGTCGCGGTCCCCGCGGAGCACCAGCAGGGGGGAGCGCAGCCGGACCACGGCCTCCTCGGTCCGGTAGCCGAGCATGATCGGGACGGTCTCGAGGAACCGGCGCGGACCGGTGCGGACGTAGTCCTGCAGCACCGCCCAGTTGGCCGACGGCGTCTCCACGAGGAAGTCGGCGAGCAGCCGCAGCCCCTGCCGTACGGGCGACCGCGAGCCGGGGTCGACGACACCGCCGATCGAGACGACGGGGCCGACCAGTGCGGGGGCCTGCAGGGCAGCCTCGATGACGACCTGGGCGCCCATGGAGTGGCCGACGAGGACGGGGCGGTCCAGCCCGGTCTCGCGGACGTAGGCGACGACCACGGCAGCCAGCTGCGCGATGGTCAGCGGCTCGGCCGGTGCCGGGGTCGCTCCGAAGCCGGGCAGCTCGAGGACGTGGACCCCGCCCGTGCCCTCGGCCGGACCCGACCCCACGAGCGCCGAGGCGAGAGGGGCGAAGTAGTGGTGCCCGACCCCGATCCCGTGCACGAGGACGTACTGCAGGTCGGTGTCCGGACCCAGCCGTCGGACGTGGGTGGTGGTGCCGAGGTGCTCGAACTCGACCTCGGAACGCCAGTGCATGATGGACCGAGTCTACGCGCCGGTGGCGGGAACAACGACGCGCGGGCGAGGGTTGACCCGTGCCCCGACCGCCGACCGGAAGGACCGCGCGCGTGCCAGACCTCGCCGACACCTCCTCCGCCCCCGCCGTCCCCGTCCTTCCCCCGCTGGTCGACCAGGCGGAGCGGCTGGTCGCGCTCGGTGTGCACGAGCTCGCCGGACTGTCCGCCGCCCAGGTGCGGGCGGAGGCGACGCGCCTGACGCAGGTGGTGGGCGCCGACCGCGGCACCGCGGGCACCGTCGGCGCCACCGCGCTGCTGGTCCTCGCCGAGCGGCTCGTCCCACCCTCGGTGCTGGCGCCCCTGATGCGGCTGCCGGCCCGGGGCGGCGAGCGGTCCGGTTTCGTCGTCGAGGACATGACGGACCTCGACGACTTCGGCCCGGTCGAGGGGCTGGTGGTGCCGGACTCCCCGCTCTACGTCGTGACCGATCCGGACCGGGGCGACGACCTGGCGAACTGGTCGCCCGACGAGGCGCTGCCCGAGCTCGGCCGTCGGGGCCGCACGCCCCTGCTCACCGCCGAGGGGATCCAGTGGGCCCTGCAGACCCCCGGCGTGGTGGCCGACGGACACTGCTTCATGGCCATCGGCTCCCGCCTGCGGAAGGGGAACGGCCGCCTCGACAGCCGCACCCC
>DATISK010000190.1:0-1840 GCA_035581545.1 Ornithinimicrobium sp.
GAGCTGTCGGTCGCCGCGGCCATCGCCAGCACCACGTCGCGCACCTGGAGCCGCTCGGTGAGGGCGCCGCAGGACCCCACCCGGACCAGCTGCTGCACGGCGTACTCGTCGATGAGCGCGTTGACGTAGATCGAGGCCGACGGCTGCCCCATGCCCGTGCCCTGGACCGAGATCTGCTCGCCCCGGAAGGTGCCGGTGAAGCCGAGCATCCCCCGGACCTCGGAGTAGCGCTCCGCGTCCTCCAGGAAGGTCTCGGCGATCCACCGGGCGCGCAGGGGGTCCCCGGGCAGGAGGATGCGGGGGGCGATCTGACCGGGCTGGGCGGCGATGTGCGTGCTCACGGACCCAGGGTATGCGGGACTAGGCTGACCGGCGACGTCGGGACGCGAGGGAGGTGGCGGCGGGTGGAGGTGCCGACCGGCCTGTCCGCGCGGCTGCTGCTCGCCGGCGACGCCGCCGACGACCCGCCGCAGGCCCGGGCGGCCCGGCTGCTGGCGGTGGCGCTGCGCAGCCGTCACCCCGCCGCCCTCGAGGCCCTGACGATGGCGTGCGGGTCCGGACGTGGCCCCGGGGCCCTGGCCTCCTCCCTCCTGGCCGGTGAGCCGCTGCCGGCGGCCACCACCGTGCCGCGCGCGACCCTGCCGTTCACGGTGGCGCTGGCCACGGCCTGGGCTGCGACGGGGGAGCCAGGGGCGCTGGCGGCGGCGGTCGAGATCTACCGGCAGGTGCTCGGTCGGCACGGGCCGCAGGGGCTGCGCGGCGTCGAGCAGCGGCACTACCTGCAGGCGGCCTACCTCGCCGGGCGGACCGACCTCGTGCGCGAGGGGCTGGCCACGCTCGAGGGGGTGACGGCCGACGTCGCCGAGGGGCTGCGGGCCGACCTGCTCAACCCCTACGTCGCCGACCCCTCGCCCGCGGGGGGCGGCCCCCTCGGTGACGGCTCCGGCGACCGCGTCGATCCGGCCGCCCACCGGGACTGGGTGGGCGTGCTGGGGTCCCGGTTCCGGCGGCGCGACCTGACCGGCCCCGAGGTCGACCCGGACGGGGACTCGCTCTTCGACGGTCTGCACCTGGCGCCCGGCCGTTCGGTCGACGGACCCCTCATCAGCGTGGTCGTGCCCGCGTTCCGTCCCGACGCGGGGCTGCTCACCTCCGTGCGCTCGGTGCTGGAGCAGTCCTACGGAGCCGTCGAGGTGATCGTCGTCGACGACGCGTCGGGGGAGGACTACCTCGAGGTGTTCGAGGCGTGCGCCGCCCTCGACGGACGCGTCCGCGTGCTGCGGCAGGAGCGCAACGGCGGTGCCTACGTGGCCCGCAACCGTGCCCTGACCCTGGCCCGCGGCCGGTTCGTGACCACCCAGGACGCCGACGACTGGTCCCACCCGGAGCGGCTGGCCCTGCAGGTGGAGGCCCTGGCCGAGCACCCGGAGGCGGTCGCCAGCCGGTCGGTGGCGATCCGCGCCCGCCCCGACCTGACCCGGCAGTGGTTCGGCTACCGGCCCGAGCGGATGAACGCCAGCTCCCTCCTCGTGCGCCGTGAGGTGTTCGACCGCGTGGGTCCTTTCGACACCCTCCGCAAGGGGGCCGACTCCGAGTTCGTCGAACGGCTCCGGCTGGTCGGCCTTGTCCAGGACGTCGTCGCCCCGCTGGCCGTCACCCGGCTGGCTGCCGGGTCGCTGTCCCGCGCGGACTTCGCGTGGGGCTGGCACCACCCGGACCGGGTGCTGTTCCGCAACGCCTTCCGGCACTGGCACGCGCGCGTGCGGTCGGGGGAGGACTCGTTGCCGCTGCGGCGCAACGGGTCCCGCCCGTATGCCGTCCCTCGCCGGTTCCGCGTGGA
>DATISK010000191.1:0-3626 GCA_035581545.1 Ornithinimicrobium sp.
GCTCCCCCTGCAGGGGCGGCTGGTGACGGTGACCCGCGTCGAGGGGGAGCCGCAGGTGGAGCCGGCGCCGGGGTGGTACCGCTTCGTCCCGCTGCGGCGGCCGTGACGTCGGCGGGCCGCGGGGGCGAGGTGGCGGTGCCGCCGGGCGTCCTCGACCTGGCCTCGACCGCCGACCGGGTCTGCGTGCTCACCGGGGCCGGGATGTCCGCCGAGTCGGGCATCCCCACCTTCCGGGACGCCCAGGTGGGACTGTGGGAGCGGTTCGACCCGACGGAGCTGGCGACGCCGCGCGCCTGGGCGGCCGACCCGGCCCGGGTGTGGGCCTGGTACGCCTGGCGCGCCACCCTGGTGCGACGGGCGCGGCCGAACGACGGCCATCTCGCGCTCGCCCGTTGGCAGTCCCGTCCCGGGGTGGTGCTGAGCATCGCCACGCAGAACGTCGACGACCTGCACGAGCGGGCCGGCGCGGACGTCCTGGCGCACGTCCACGGCAGCCTGTTCGCGCTGCGCTGCAGCGTGTGCGCCCGCCCCGGCGACGCCGACTACCCCGACCTGCCGGAGCCGGTGGCCCGCCTGGACCCGCCGGCGTGCCCGGCCTGCGGGGGCCCGGTGCGCCCGGGGGTGGTGTGGTTCGACGAGGCGCTGCCCGAGGACGACTTCCTCGCCGCCGTCGACGCGGCCCGACAGGCCGACCTGGTGCTCGTCGTGGGCACCTCGGGCCTGGTGCACCCGGCCGCGACCATCCCGCACCTCGCGGGGGCCCGGGGGGTGCCGGTGGTGGAGATCGACCCGGCCCCGACCGCGGTGACCGAGGCCGCGGACGAGGTATGGCGTGCCACCGCGGCCACCGCCCTGCCGGCGCTCGTCGCGCGGCTGGGCGGTGTCGGAGGTCGCGGTTAGGCTGATCCCCTGCAGGCAGGAATGCAACAGATGTAACAGCCTGCCGAAGATGTAACAGATGACACAGCATGCCCGTCCACGGGTCGGTCGACCCCCGGCCCGGCGTCCTCCCGAGGAGGTGATCGACGTGCCGACGACGAATCCGTTCCGGCCCAGCTTCGGTGTCTCCCCCCGGGTGCTGGCCGGTCGCACCGACCTCCTGCAGGACTTCGACGTCGCCCTCGACGAGGGGCCAGGCTCGCCGCTGCGGGCGCTGCTGGTCAGCGGGGCCCGCGGCATGGGCAAGACCGTCGTCCTCAACGAGCTGGAGGACATCGCCCGCACCCGGGGGTGGCTGGTGCTGCGGCTCCCGGAGGGGCCGGACATGCTCACCGAGCTCGAGACGTCCACGGTGCCGGCCCTGCTCGCCGAGCACGACACCACCGCCGTGCGGCGGCGGTTCACCGGGGCCGGGCTGAGCGCGGTCGGGTCGGTGTCCACCCAGGTGGAGGACCGCTATCCGGTCCACCAGTCCCTGACCCGTCTGCTCGGGCGGCTCAGCGACGTCCTCGCCGTCCACGAGACCGGCATGATGTTCACCCTCGACGAGGTCCAGGACGCAGACCCGGTCGTGGTCGGGCGGTTCGCCACCGTCTACCAGCACCTCGTCCGCGACGACCGGGAGGTCGCGTTCGCCGCGGCCGGCCTGCCGGTCGGGGTGGACCACCTGCTCCGCCAGGGGGGCACCACCTTCCTGCGCCGGGCCGAACGCGTCCATCTGGACCTGCTGACGGAGCAGGAGGTGGCGCAGGCCGCCCGCGCGACCGTCACCGACGCCGGCCGCACCGTCGGCGAGGAGGCGGTCGACGCGCTCGTGGACATCGTGCACGGCTACCCCTACCTGCTGCAGCTCGTGGGCTACCACGCCTGGCGGGTGGATCCGTCCCGGGAGGAGCTCACCGCCCGGGACGTGCGCAGCACCCGTCCCCTGGTCGTGGAGCGCATGGGCCGGCTGGTGCACGCACCGGCGGTCGCCCCCCTTCCGGAGGGGCAGCGCTCCTACCTGCGCGCGATGGCGGTCGACGACGGTCCGTCCTCCACCCGCGAGGTCGCCGAGCGGATGGGGGTGCCGATGCAGCAGCAGAACGTCTACCGCGCCCGGCTCATCGACCGCGAGCTCATCCGGGCCACCGGCCACGGCTTTGTCGACGTCACCCTGCCCTACCTGAGGGAGCACCTGCGTGCCCAGCTCCGCTGACCGTCCGACCCGGGCCGCGCCCGCCGGCGCCGGTGCCGCCCGGACCGCGGCGGACACCCGTATCCCCACCCCGATCTGGATCCTCGTGGGCGCCGCGTTCGTCATCGCCCTGGGCTTCGGGATCGTCTCGCCGGTCCTGCCCGCCTACGCCCGCTCCTTCGACGTGGGCGTGGCGGCGGCCTCGGTCGTCGTGTCCGCCTTCGCCTTCTTCCGGCTGGTGTTCGCCCCCGCCGGCGGTGCCCTGGTCACGCGCCTGGGCGAGCGGCCCGTCTACCTCGCGGGCCTGCTCGTCGTGGCGGTCTCCTCGCTGGCCACCGCGTTCGCCCAGTCCTACGGCCAGCTCCTGCTGTTCCGCGGCCTCGGCGGCATCGGGTCGACGATGTTCACCATCTCGGCGATGGCCCTCCTCGTCCGGCTCGCGCCCCCGCACCTGCGCGGCCGGGTCTCCTCCGCCTACGCCTCGGCCTTCCTCGTCGGCGGGATGGCCGGGCCCCTCCTGGGCGGCCTGCTCGCCGGGTTCGGCCTGCGGGCACCCTTCGTCGTGTATGCCGTGGTGCTGGTCGTCGCGGCCGTGGTCGTCGCGGTCGGGCTGGGTGGCGAGCGGCTGCCCTCCCCACCACCGGGGTCGGCGGAACGCCCCACGATGACGCTCGCGGAGGCGTGGTCCTCCCCGGTCTACCGGGCCGCCCTGGTCTCCGGCGTGGCCAACGGCTGGACCAACTTCGGCGTCCGGATGGCGGTGCTCCCGCTGCTGGCCATCGCCGTGCTCGACGAGCCCTGGGCGGCCGGGGTCGTGCTCGCCGTCAGCGCGGTCGGCACGGCCGTCACCCTGCAGTTCTCCGGGCGGGCCGCCGACCGGGTGGGCCGCCGGCCGCTGGTCCTGGTGGGCCTGCTCGTCATGGGCGCCGGCATGGGGTCGATGGGGCTGGCGACCGTCCCCGGGTCCAGCACCGTCGGGCTGTCCGTCCTGCTCGCCCTCGCCGTCGTCTCCGGGGTGGGGGCGGGCATGGTCAACCCCGGCCAGCAGGCTGCCGTGGCCGACGTCGTCGGTCAGGAGCGCAACGCCGGCAAGGTGCTGTCCGTCTTCCAGATGGCGCAGGACGGCGGTGCCATCGTGGGCCCGATCCTCATCGGGCTGGTCGCCGACACCTGGGGGTTCACGGCGGCCTTCGCGGTGACCGGGGCGATCTGCGTGGTCGGTGCCCTGCCCTGGCTGCGCGCCCCGGAACCCCTGACCCTCCACCAGCACCAGGTGCCGTCGGCGGACCCGGGCGGGCGGTAGGTGCCGGTCGACGCCGCCACGCACCGCCCACCCGTTCTCCCGCCGCCGCGACGGCGCGGGACGGAGCCGGGCGGCCCGGCGACCTCATACCCTGGGTCCGTGACCACACCCCACGCCGGCAGCGAGCACCTGATCATCCTGCCCGACCGCGAGGTCGCCGAGGAGGTGGCCGAGGAGCTGCGCGAGGAGGGGTTCGCCCAGGTCCGG
>DATISK010000192.1:0-14729 GCA_035581545.1 Ornithinimicrobium sp.
GAAGCCGAGCGCGACGGCGGTGCCGAGCAGCTGCTTGGCGGCCACCGACCAGGTCGCCCCGCTCTGCTTGCCGTTCATCTTGTGCAGGCCGTAGGTGAGCAGGCAGGTGACGATGAAGACCGTGCCGGGGCTGTAGAGCCACTGCCAGCTCGTGCTGATCTCGGTGCCCAGGATGTTGTTGACGGGGATGGTGACCCACGGAGCCTCCGAGCGGAGGGCGTTGGTCAGCGGCTCGATGAGGCGGGTGGCCAGCAGCAGCACGGCGATGAGGACGTAGGGCATCCACGCGGTGACGATGCCCATCCGCTTGTGCGTGTCCAGCTCCTCGCCGAGGTGGTCGGTGTCCAGGCTCCCCATCCAGCGCTCCTCCCAGGACGCGCGGGGACCGAAGTCCCAGGTGTCCTTGGGCATGAGGAAGCCGCGGCTGGAGGTGAACATGACGAGGGCCAGTCCGAGCAGTCCACCGATGAGCGAGGGGAACTCCGGGCCGATGAAACGGGCCACCAGCACGTAGGGCACGGTCATCGCGAGGGAGGCGTAGAGGGCGAACGGCCAGATCCGCAGGCCCTCGGCGAAGCTCCGTCGCTCGCCGAAGAAGCCGGTCAGGAACACCGAGATCAGCAGCGGGATGAGCAGACCGGCGATGGCGTGGATGGCGGCCGTCTGGAAGGCGATCTCGGCGACCAGCCCGTCGTAGCCCAGGCCCAGCTCCGTGGCGCGCTCGTTCACGCCCGCACCGTCCCGCAGACCGTTGCCGACACCGACGATCATCGGGGTGCCCACCGCGCCGAAGGAGACGGGGGTGGACTGGATGATCAGGCCGACCATGACGGCCGCCATGGCCGGGAAGCCCAGCGCCAGCAGCAGCGGGGCGACCACGGCCGCCGGCGTGCCGAACCCGGAGGCGCCCTCGATGAAGGAGCCGAAGAGCCAGCCGATGATGACCGCCTGGACCCGGCGGTCGGGGGAGATGGACGTGAACCCGGCCCGGATGGTGCTCATCGCCCCGCTGGAGATGACGGTGGCGAGCAGGAGCAGGGCGCCGAAGACGATGTAGAGGAGGGTGATCGCGATGATGACGCCCTCGATGGTGGCCGCGACCACGGCGGCCGGCCGCATCTGCCACACCGCCATCGCGATGATCACCGTGATCACGTAGCCGACGGGCATGGCGTACTTGGCCGGCCAGCGGAAGCCGGCGAGCAGCACGCCGACGACCGCGATGGGAGCGATCGCCAGGAGACTGAGCACTGCGAGGTTGTCCACGTCGACACCTTTCAGGACGGTGACGTCGGCCCACCGCTGCAGCGTGGGCCGGGTGAGGGCCGCACCGCCGCAGGAATGGACTGACCATTTCCGGAACGCACTATGCCGCTCCCCCGGCCTGCGCGTCAAGGATCGCGCCCGGGTGTCGCCGTTAGGGTGGCCCCATGACGCTCGAGGAGGCCGGACGGGGCCGCGGCGTGCAGTCGGTGGACCGCACCCTGGCCATCCTCGAGGTGCTGGCCGGCCACCCCGGCACCCTCGGCGTGACCGAGGTGGCGCGGGCCACCGACCTGCCGGCCGGGACCGCCCACCGGCTCCTCACCGCGCTCTCCCGGCGCGGCTGGGTGCGGCAGGACCCGGACCGTCGCTACGGCCTCGGACCCAGCGCCCTGCTGCTCGGCGACGCGGCCTCCCGCGAGCTGTCCGCGCTGGCGGCGCCGGCCCTGCGGGCGGCGGTCGAGGCGACCGGTGAGACGGCCAACCTGGCGGCCTTCGACGGCGAGGGCATGGTCTACCTGGCCCAGTCGCCCTCCCCGCACACGCTGCGCATCTTCGCCGAGGTCGGCCGGCGTGTGCCGGTCCACTCCACGGCTGTCGGGAAGGTCGTCCTGGCGGCACTCGCCCCCGAGGAGGCGACCCGCGTCCTGGCGACGGCGACCCTCGATGCGCGGACGTCCCACACCCTCACCTCGGTGGAGGAGTTGCAGCAGGAGGTGGCCAGGGTCCGCGCCCAGGGGTATGCGGTGGACGACGAGGAGCAGGAGCTGGGGGTGCGCTGCGTGGCCGTCCCCGTGGACCTGCACGGAGGTCGGATGGCGCTGTCGGTCAGCGGGCCGACCGAGCGGATGACCCCGGACGTGGCCCGTCGGGTGGTCGCGGACCTGACGGCCGTGGCCAGGGACCTGGCGCGGCGGGCCCGGGGCTCGTGACCGGCCCGGGGGCGGGTGGGCCCTCTGACACCGACGGCCCCGTGCAGATCGGGTGGGCACCGGTGGAGGACGGTCGGGCCGACCCCGGCGAGGTGGTGTGGGCGTGGGTGCCCTTCGAGGAGGACCCCCAGCAGGGCAAGGACCGCCCGGTGCTGGTGCTGGGCCGCCAGGGGGACACGCTCCTGGCCCTGCAGCTGACCAGCCGCGACCACGACGAGGACCAGGAGCAGGAGGCGTCCGAGGGCCGGCTCTGGACGGACGTCGGCACGGGTGCGTGGGACCGCTACCGACGCCCGAGCGAGGTGCGGGTCAACCGGCTGCTGCGCCTGCCGGGGTCGGCCGTGCGGCGGACCGGGGCGTCGATCGACCGGGCGGTCTTCGAGCGGGTCCTGGACGAGGCGGCCGGACACCTGCCCGCGCTGGCGCTCAGCGGGTCGCCCGACGCGTCTCCGCCCGGGCCACCCAGTGACGGACCCACCCCGACCCCGCCATCACCACCAGACCGGTGACGACGCAGGCGGTCGCGAGGGGGACGGCGGCGGCCAGGGCGGCCACCATCAGCGGTCCGCCGGCGCTGCCGAGGTCGCCCGCCAGCCGCCAGCCGCCCAGGTACTGCGAGCGGCCGACCGCCGGGGCGGTGTCGGCCCCGAGCGTCATGACGATGCCCGAGCCCATCCCGTTGCCCAGGGCCATGAGGACGGCCAGCGCCACGAAGGTGGCCGTTCCCCCGGCCAGAGGGAGCAGGGCCACCCCCAGCCCGATGGTGGCCACGACCGGCACCGCCACGACCGTGCGACCGGCCCGGTCCATCACCCAGCCGGCCGGGTAGAAGAGCGCGATCTCGACCAGGGCGGCGATGCCGAAGACCAGCGACGTCGTCTCGGCCGAGATCCCCACGTGGTCGGCCCACAGCGGCAGCACGGTGGTGCGCAGGGACCGCGCCGCACCGATGACGACGACGGCGCTGCCCAGGGTCAGCAGCACGTGGCGGTGGGCGCTGAGGACGGACCGGACGGTGGGTCTGCCGGTGGGCGGCGAGGAACGACCGGCCCCGGCGTCGGCCGCCCGTCCGTGGAGACCCCCCGTGGACGTCCCCACGTCGCGCACGAGGAGCACCACCAGGCCGGAGAGGAGGGCCAGGGCGGCGGCCAGCCAGAACACCGAGCGCAGGGACCCGGTCGCCGCCAGCAGCCCGGCCCCCGCCACCGGCCCCAGGAAGGCCCCGACCCGGTGGCTGCCGCCCAGCGTCGACATCGCCCGGGCGAGCAGGTGCGCCGGGGCGACCGCGATGAGGAAACCCTGCCGGGCCAGGAGGAAGACCGACCAGCTCGCCCCGCTGAGGAGGACCGCGCCGGCGAGCACGGACAGCGAGCCCGCCGTCGCCGCCAGCACCATGGCCACCGCGTCGAGGACCCCGGCCCCCACCAGGGCGCGCCGTTCCCCCACCCGCGCCACCAGGGCCCCGGCCGGGAGGGAGGTCATCAGGCTGCCCAGGCCGAGCAGGGCCACGACGAAGGCGGCCTCCCCGACGCTCGCTCCCAGGTCCCGGGCGAAGATCGCGAGCACCGGCATGAGCGCGGCGTGGCCGGTGCCGCTGACGATCGTGGGCAGGAAGGCGGCCAGGGCGACGTCCCGGAGCCGGAAGGGGTCGTCGGCGGGGGTGCTGCTCACCCGTCCCTCCCTCTCGATCGTGTCCTTCGCCGATCGCCCCTGTCATGAAGGAAGGCCGCCTCCTGGTGGGGAGACGGCCTTCTTCTCGACGGTGGAGCTGAGGGGATTCGAACCCCTGACCCCCTCCATGCCATGGAGGTGCGCTACCAACTGCGCTACAGCCCCGTTGGGGCCCCGTTGAGGACTGGAACACAATACCCAGGCCGGTCGGCAATCACCAAATCGCTGGTCACGGCCGCTCTGCGCCACGCACGGACGGTCAGCGGTCGGAGACGGAGGCCGTTCCGGGGCGGCCGACACCCACGTTCCAGGACTCGAGCCGCCACCCGGTGCGGTGCTCCACCAGCTCCGCCCAGTGGCAGTTGTGCAGGCCCACCAGGGAGAGCCAGGCCTGGCGCGCGGACAGGCCGACGACGTCGGCGACCAGGGCCCGGCTCGCCATGCCGTGCGTGGCCAGCACCGCGGTCTCGCCCGGCGCCAGCCGGGGCAGCAGCTCCTCGAAGACGGCCCGGACGCGCACCTGCACGTCGGCCACGCGCTCGCCGGTCTCTCCGCGCACCGGGTCCTCCCCACGGTCCAGGGCGGCGACGACCTGGGGAAAGCGGGCCACGACCTCGGTGTGCGGCAGACCCTGCCAGCGGCCCACGTGGATCTCGCGCAACCGCCCGTCGTGCTCGACGGCGAGCCCGGTCAGCGCCGCCAGCTCCTCGGCGGTGTCCGCCGCACGGGCGAGGTCGCTGGAGAGCAGGCGGGCGACCGGGCGCTGGGCCAGACGGGCCGCGGCCGCGGCCGCCTGCCGGCGTCCGCGCTCCGACAGATGGCTGTCGAGCTGACCCTGGTAGATCCCGCCGGCGTTGTGCTCCGTCTCCCCGTGCCGCCAGACCAGCACCCGCCGCGGGGCCCGGGGGCTCACGCCTCCGGTGCCGGCGCGGGGGGAAGGACGACCGCCGGGCAGTCCTTCCAGAGCCGCTCGAGGTCGTAGAACTCCCGGTCCTCGGTGTGCATGACGTGCACGACGATGTCCCCGAAGTCGAGGAGCACCCAGCGTCCCTCCCGCTGGCCCTCCCGGCGCAGGGTCTTGGTCCCCAGCTCCCTGAGGCGGTCCTCGACGGCGTCCACGACCGCGCCCACCTGGCGCTCGCTGGGGGCCGAGGCGATGACGAAGACGTCGGTCAGCGCGAGCTGGTCGGACACGTCCAGGCCGACGACGTCACGCGCCAGCTTGTCCTGGGCCGCTGCGGCCGCGGCCTGGGCCAGCTCGACCGCTCGGGGGGTGGCACTCACGAGGTCTCCTCCTGATACAGGCCGTACTTGTGGATGTACTGCACGATGCCGTCGGGCACGAGGTACCAGACGGGGTCCCCCGCCGCCGTGCGCTCCCGGCAGTCGGTCGAGGAGATGGCCATGGCCGGCACCTCGAGCAAGGTCACCTTGTCCTGCGGCAGACCGCTGTCGCTGAGGTCGTGCCCCGGCCGGGTGACCCCGACGAAGTGGGCCAGCTCCCACAGCTCCTCGACACCCTTCCAGGACAGGATCTGCCCGAGCGCGTCGGCCCCGGTGATGAAGAACAGCTCGTCGTCGGGACGCAGCGAGCGCAGGTCCCGCAGCGTGTCCCGGGTGTAGGTGGGCCCGGGCCGCTCCACGTCGACGCGGCTCACCGTGAAGCTGGGGTTGGACGCGGTCGCGATCACGGTCATCAGGTAGCGGTGCTCCGGGGCGCTGACCTCGGTCGCGTCCTTGCGGTAGGGCTGCCCGGTCGGGACGAAGACGACCTCGTCGAGGGCCAGCAGGTGCGCCGCCTCGCTGGCGGCCACCAGGTGCCCGTGGTGGATGGGGTCGAAGGTGCCACCCATCACTCCCAGGCGCATCAGTGCGCGCTGGAGCCGCGTCCGCTGTCCGGGTCGTGGCCCTCCGCGACGTGGTGCGGGTCGAGCGCGAGCGTGTTGCGGAAGGACCAGAGCAGCCCGAGCAGCGCCAGGAAGGCCACCAGGGCGATGACCCCGAACCAGATCGGATCGAAGAGCAGCTCGTTGACCACGTGGTGGCCGCCCTCCTCCGCCGAGGAGGCCAGCAGCTGGGAAGGCACAGACGTCATGCCCTCACTGTACCTGCAGGCCACCTACAGTGGAGCCATGTCCACGTCCCCGAGCCCTGGTCCTCGCGGGAGCGCCCCCACGGGGACGACCCGTCCCGCCGGGGCCTCCCGCCCTGCCGAGGGCTCCGCCACACCGCCGACGCTGTCGGTGGTGGTGCCCATGTACGACGAGGCCGAGGTGCTGCCGCTGTTCGTCGAACGGGTCCGCGGTGTCCTGGACGACCTGGACGAGCCCTACGAGGTGGTGGCCGTCGACGACGGGAGCCGGGACACCACCCCGGTGCTGCTGCAGGCGGCCCGCCGGACCTGGCCCGAGCTGCGCGTGCTGCGGCTGCGCGCCAACGCCGGGCACCAGGCGGCCCTGTCGGCCGGTCTGGTCGCGGCCCGTGGAGCCTGGGTGGTCACCCTGGACGCGGACCTGCAGGACCCTCCGGAGGTCGTCCCCGCCATGCTGCAGGCCGCGCGGACGCAGGACGTGGACGTGGTCTACGGCGTGCGCACCGACCGGTCCTCGGACTCGGTCTTCAAGCGGTCGACGGCCCGCGGCTACTACGCGCTGATGCGCACGCTCGGCGCGGCGGACGCCCCTGACGACGCGGGAGACTACCGGCTGATGTCCCGGGCCACCGTGGACGCGGTCAACGCGCTGCCCGAGGACCACCGGGTGCTGCGCCTGGTCGTGCCGGCCCTGGGGTTCCCGGCCACCACGGTCGGCTACGTGCGGGCCGAGCGGGCGGCCGGGTCCAGCAAGTACCCGCTGGCCCGGATGCTGCGGCTGACCGTCGACTCGGTGACCGGGTTCTCGGCCGCGCCGCTGCGGCTGGCCACCTGGTTCGGGCTGGTCGGCTTCCTGGTGGCCCTCGGCCTGCTCGGCTACGCCCTGGTGGCCAAGCTGGGCGGGCACACCGTGGCCGGCTGGACCTCGACCGTGGTGATCGTCGCGGGCTTCAGCGCGCTGCAGCTGCTCAGCCTGGGTGTCATGGGCGAGTACGTCGGTCGGATCTACGCCACGCTGCAGGGCCGACCGACCTACTACGTGGCCCACGACTCGCTGACGGACACCTCCGAGGAGTCCGCGCACCCGTCCTCTCAGCGCACCTGACCGTCGCCCTCGACGACCCACTTGGTGGTCGTCAGCTCGGGCAGGGCCATCGGCCCCCGGGCGTGCAGCTTCTGGGTGGAGATGCCGATCTCGGCACCGAAGCCGAACTCGCCCCCGTCGGTGAACCGGGTCGAGGCGTTGACGAGGACGGCGGCCGCGTCGACCTCGGCCGTGAACCGGCGAGCCGCCGACCGGTCCGCCGTGACGATCGCCTCGGTGTGACCGCTGGTGTGGTCCTGCACGTGGGCGATCGCGGCGTCCAGGTCGTCCACGACCCGGGCGGAGATGTCCAGGGACAGGAACTCGGTGTCGTCGTCCGCCGGGGTGACCGGCTGGTAGGGAGCCCCGGCGGCCTCGGCATACCCCCTGGTGTCCTCGTCCCCGTGCACCGTGACACCGGCGGCGGCCAGCTCGGCCATGATCGCCGGGAGCACCCGGTCGGCCGCGTCCCGGTGCACCAGCAGCGACTCGGCCGCGTTGCAGACCGAGGTGCGGTGGGTCTTGGAGTTGGTCACGATCCGCACGGCCATGTCCGTGTCGGCCGAGGCGTCCACGTAGACGTGGCAGTTACCCACGCCCGTCTCGATGACCGGCACGGTGGACTCGGTGACGACCGTGCGGATGAGGCTCGCGCCGCCCCGCGGGATGACCAGGTCCACGAGCCCGCGGGCGGTCATCAGGGCCCGTGCGGCGTCGTGCCCGCCCTCGGAGAGCAGGTTGATCGCGTCCGCGTCCAGGCCCTGCTGCTCCAGCGCGGCCCGCATCACCTCGACGAGCGCGGCGTTCGTGGAGGCGGCCGCGGACCCGCCCCGCAGGATGACGGCGTTGCCGCTCTTGAGGCCCAGCCCGGCGGCGTCCACCGTGACGTTGGGACGCGCCTCGTAGATCATGCCGACCACGCCCATCGGCACCCGCACCTGCCGGATCTGCAGCCCGTTGGCCAGGGTGGAGCCGCGCACGACCTCGCCCACCGGGTCGGGCAGCGAGGCGATCTGCCGCAGCGCGTCGGCCACGGCGTGCACCCGGTCGGCGTCCAGGGTGAGCCGGTCGAGCAGGTTCTCCGGCAGCCCCTTGGCCCGACCCCGCTCGAGGTCCTCCCCGTTGGCGGCCACCACCTGCGCGGTGGCCTCGTCCACGGCGTCGGCGAGCGCCAGCAGGGCCGCGTCCTTCTGCGCCCGGGTCAGCTGCGCCAGCCGGCGGGCGGCGAGCCGTGCCCGGCGGGCGACCTCGTGGACCTGGTCGACGACCTCGGGGGCGATGGGGCTGCTCATGCGGACTGCTCCTGGGTCGGGGTGGTGGATGGGTGCGGGTCTGTCGGGGACGGGCGCCACCGGGGGTATGCGGTGGGCGCCGAGGTCGGTGCGTGGGCGCGCGACCGGGGGCGGGCGCCGCTCACAGGACGACGAGGTCGTCCCGGCGGACGACCGGTCGGGGCGCCGGGGCGCCGTTGCGCAGCCGGGAACCGCGCGCCAGCCGCTGACCGACGAGGGGTCCCAGCTCCTCGGCGTCGTAGCCGACCAGGCCGCGCGCCACGACCACGCCCCTCGCGTCGCACAGCTCGACGGTGTCGCCGGCGGTGAAGCGTCCCTCGACGCGGGTGATCCCCACCGGCAGGAGGGAGGTGCGGTGGGAGACGACCGCGTCGACGGCGCCGTCGTCCAGCACGATCCTCCCGGTCGCGCTGCTGGCGTGCGCCAGCCAGCGGCGACGGGCCGGGCTCTTGCTCCCGGTGGGGGTGAACAGGGTGCCCACCTCCTCCCCCGCCAGCGCCGCGGTGACCTTGTCGGCGCTGGTGAGCAGGACGCTGATGCCCTCCTCGGTGGCCATCCGGGCGGCGGCCACCTTGGTCGCCATGCCCCCCGTCCCCACGGATGACCCGGCTCCCGAGACGTCCACCGCGGCGATCTGCTCGGCGGAGGTGACCGTGCTGATCTGACGGGTCCCGGGGGACCGCGGGTGTCCGTCGTAGAGGGCGTCCACGTCGGACAGGAGCAGGAGCGCGTCCGCGTCCACGAGGTGGGCGACCAGCGCCGCCAGCCGGTCGTTGTCGCCGAAGCGGATCTCGTCGGGGGCCACCGGGTCGGTCTCGTTGATGAGCGGCACCACCTCCAGCTCCAGGAGACGCTCCAGCGTGCGGGAGGCGTTGACGTAGTGGCTGCGCCGGTGCATGTCGTCGGCCGTGAGCAGCACCTGGCCGACACGGACCCCGTGGAGCGTGAACGCGTTGGTGTAGGCGGACATGAGCTGACCCTGACCCGCGCTGGCCGCCGCCTGCTGGGTGGCCAGGTCCTTGGGTCGCCGGGTCAGCCCGAGCGGCTCCATACCGGCCGCGATCGCCCCGGAGGACACGAGCACGACCTGCACACCCGACATCGCCTGCCGTGCCAGCGCGGTCGAGAGCGCCTGGAGGCGGAAGCCGTCCAGACCGCCTGCGGGACCGGTGAGGGAGGACGAACCGACCTTGACGACGAGCCGGCGGGCGTCCCGGATGACGCTGCGGTCGAGGGACGGGGTCATGTCAGAATACTAATCCACTTGACCGCATAGTCATGCACGACGCCGGGCGGTCGCCCCCGACCCGTCCCGCGACCGGTCGGGGTGCGGTGCTCTCAGTCGTCCTCGGTCCACTTGCCCGCGCGCCGCTCGGCCGCCAGCTCCTCCCGGGCCGCAGCCGCGGCGTCCATCTTCTCGTGGAAGGATCCCCGCTTCTCCGAGCGGGTGGGCCGGCTGCGGTCGTCCAGCCGCAGGTCGCTCCCGCGCGAACCGAGGAGCTCGGCCCCGGCGCTCACGGTGGGTTCCCAGTCGAAGACGACCGCGTCGTCCTCCGGGCCGACGAGCACGGTGGACCCGGCCACCGCCCCCGCCTTGAGCAGCTCCTCCTCCACGCCCAGCCGGTTGAGCCGGTCCGCCAGGTAGCCGACGGCCTCGTCGTTGGCGAAGTCGGTCTGCCGCACCCAGCGGGTCGGCCGGTCGCCGAGCACGCGGAAGACCTCGCCGTCCGCGGTGTTCTCACGCCGCACCGTGAACCCCGAGTCGTCGACGGCGCGGGGGCGCACCACGACCCTGGCGGGCTGCTCGACGAGCTGCACCTCCCGCGCCCGCCGGACGTGGGCCGCCAGGGCGAAGGTCAGCTCCTTGAGGCCCTGGTGGGCCACGGCGGAGACGATGTGCACCTCGTACCCCTGGGCCTGCAGGTCGGGGCGGACCATCTCCGCGAGCTCGCGCGCCTCGGGGACGTCGGCCTTGTTCAGCACCACGACCCGGACGCGCTCGGCCAGGGGGATCCCGCCCAGCTGGCCGTGCGGGACGTAGGCGGCCAGCTCCTCCTCGATGACCTCCAGGTCGGTCATCGGGTCCCGCCCGGGCTCCAGGGTGGCGCAGTCGATGACGTGGACCAGCACGTGGCAGCGCTCGACGTGGCGCAGGAACTGCAGCCCCAGCCCCTTGCCCTCGCTCGCCCCCGGGATCAGGCCGGGGACGTCCGCCACGGTGAACCGCTCGCCGCCCGCGGTCACCACGCCCAGGTTGGGCACCAGCGTGGTGAACGGGTAGTCGGCGATCTTGGGCCTGGCGGCCGAGAGCACGCTGACGAGCGAGGACTTGCCGGCGGACGGGAAGCCGATGAGGGCCACGTCGGCGAGCGTCTTCAGCTCCAGGACGACCTCGACCGCCTCCCCCGGCTCGCCGAGCAGGGCGAACCCGGGTGCCTTGCGACGCGCGGACGCCAGGGCCTTGTTGCCCAGCCCGCCCCGGCCGCCGCGGGCGACCACGTGCTCGGCCCCGTCGCCGACGAGGTCGGCCAGCACCTCGCCCGTGCGGGTGGTGACCACGGTGCCGCTGGGGACGGCCAGCACGAGGTCCTCCCCCTGGGCGCCGTTGCGCTCGTCCCCCTCGCCGGGCCGGCCGTTGGGCGCGCTGCGGTGGGGTCCGTGGTGGTAGTCGATGAGGGTCGTGACCGACGGGTCCACCCGCAGGACGATGTCGCCGCCCCGGCCGCCGTTGCCCCCGTCGGGCCCACCGAGGGGCTTGAACTTCTCGCGGTGCACGGAGGCGACGCCGTGCCCGCCGCTCCCTGCACGCAGGTGCAGCACGACACGGTCGACGAAGTTGGCCATGGGCCGATCCTCTCAGCAGGGGGACGAGCAGGGGTGGACGCAGAGATGCGGGCCGGACGCGAACGACGCCGGCGGGGCGCTGGGCCCCACCGGCGTCGTCTCGTCAGGTCTGCGACGCTCTCGCGTCAGACGTCGGCGGTCTCCCGCGCGACGATGTTGACGGTCTTGCGGCCCCGCTTGGAGCCGAACTCGACCACGCCGGGGACGAGGGCGAAGAGCGTGTCGTCGCTGCCTCGGCCGACACCCTCACCGGGGTGGAAGTGGGTGCCGCGCTGACGCACGATGATCTCACCGGTGCCGACGACCTGGCCGCCGAAACGCTTCACGCCGAGACGCTGCGCGTTCGAGTCCCGACCGTTGCGGGACGAGGACGCGCCCTTCTTGTGTGCCATCTGAAGTCTCCTGGGAAAGGACGGGGGTGGGCGGTGCGCCGGCGCTCAGGCGTCGATCGCGGTGATCTTGACCTTGGTCAGCGGCTGGCGGTGGCCCTGCCGCTTCTTGTAGCCGGTCTTGTTCTTGTACTTCTGGATGATGATCTTGGGGCCCTTGACGGCCGCCATCACCTCGGCGCGGACCACGGCCCGGCTCAGGGTGTCGGCGTCGGTGGTCACGGTGGACCCGTCGACGAGCAGCACGGGAGCGAGCTCCACGCTGTCCCCGGCGTTGACACTGCCCTGGACCTTGTCGATGGTCAGGACGTCGCCGACGGAAACCTTCTCCTGGCGGCCGCCAGCACGGACGATCGCGTACACGTTCAACTCACTTCCTGCAGTCGTAGAGGGGTATGCAGCACCCGGCGGTCCGGGTCGAGCCGCCGCAGGTGCGACGTCTACCAGACCCGTGCCGAACGCGGGGCGAACCGACGCACCAGCCTACCCTGGCCCGGGCCTGGTGACAAAACCAGGCCCGGCCGGGCCTCAGCTGTCGGAGGGCTCGACGAGCGCGGCCGCCTCCGCCCCGGTGGGTGGTCCGGCCGGGGCCACGACCCGCCCTCGAGGACGGCGGCGACGCGGCTTCTTGACCGGCTCGGGGTCGGCCGGCGCAGCCGCGGGTGCGGCGACCTGCGGGTCCACCCCGGAACCGGTCCCCGCCGCCCCGGTCTCGGGCGTCTCCTCGGGGACGGGGCCCCCGAGCTCGACCACCGGGGTGTCCGGAGCGTCGTCGGGCTGCTCCACGTCAGGGGCGGTGACCCCGGTGTCGACGCCCGTGGCCTCCTCGGCGACCTCCTCCGCGACCGCCCGCGCGGCCGCCTCCGCCGCCGGCGCGGGGGCACCCGCGTGCAGCGCGGCCGCGTGGGCGGCAGCAGCGATCTGAGCCGGCGTCGGGCCGTTGGGGTTGGGCGGCGGCAGCACGTTCCGGGGCTCGGAGCTGCCGCGGTCGCCGTTGCCGTTGCCGCCTGTCGAGCCGGACCGGCCCTTGCCACGCCCCCGACGTCCGCCGGCCGCGCCGGAGGGCTCCTCCTGGGTGCCCCCTCGGGTGGCGACCGGTTCGGTGTGCACGATCGACCCGCGCCCCGCGCAGTGCGCACAGGGCTCGGAGAAGACCTCGATCAGGCCCGAGCCGACACGCTTGCGGGTCATCTGCACCAGGCCCAGCGAGGTCACCTCGGCAACCTGGTGCTTGGTCCGGTCCCGGCCGAGGCACTCCAGGAGCCGGCGCACGACGAGGTCGCGGTTGGCCTCCAGCACCATGTCGATGAAGTCGATGACGATGATGCCGCCGATGTCGCGCAGCCGCAGCTGCCGGACGATCTCCTCGGCCGCCTCGATGTTGTTCTTCGTCACCGTCTCCTCGAGGTTGCCCCCGGAGCCGGTGAACTTGCCGGTGTTGACGTCGACCACGGTCATGGCCTCGGTGCGGTCGATGACCAGGGAGCCGCCGGAGGGCAGCCAGACCTTGCGGTCCATGGCCTTGGCGATCGCCTCGTCCACCCGGTGGGCGGTGAAGATGTCGGTCGTCCCGGTGTGCCGTTCGACCCGGTCGGCCAGGTCGGGAGCCACCTCGTCGATGTAGCGCTTCACCTCGGCCCACGCCTCCTCGCCGGAGACGACCAGCTTGGAGAAGTCCTCGGTGAAGACGTCCCGGATGACCCTCACGGTCATGTCCGGCTCGCCGTGCAGCAGCGCGGGGGCGTTGGCCCCCTTGGCCTTGGCCTGGATGCGTTCCCAGGTCGCGGTGAGCCGCTCCACGTCGGCGCGCAGCTCCGCCTCGGACGCCCCCTCGGCCGCGGTGCGCACGATGACGCCCGCGTCGTCCGGGACGACCTCCTTGAGGATCTTCTTCAGGCGTGCGCGCTCGGTGTCCGGCAGCTTGCGCGAGATGCCGGTCATCGAGTTGCCCGGGACGTAGACCAGGTAGCGGCCCGGCAGCGAGACCTGGGAGGTCAGCCTGGCGCCCTTGTGGCCGATCGGGTCCTTGGTGACCTGCACGAGCACCGACTCCCCGGACTTCAGGGCGTTCTCGATCCGCTTGGGCTGGTTGCCCTCCAGGCCGGCCGCGTCCCAGTTGACCTCACCGGCGTAGAGGACGGCGTTGCGGCCCTTGCCGATGTCGACGAACGCGGCCTCCATGCTGGGCAGCACGTTCTGCACCCGGCCCAGGTAGACGTTGCCCGCCATCGTGCTCTGGGCCGAGCGGGAGACGTAGTGCTCGACCGGGACCCCGTCCTCGAGCACGGCGATCTGGGTGCGGTCGGGCAGGCCGCGGACCACCATGACGCGGTCCACGCTCTCCCGCCGGGCGAGGAACTCCGCCTCGGTGATGATGGTGCGCCGCCGTCCGGCCTCGCGACCCTCGCGTCGGCGCTGGCGCTTGGCCTCCAGACGGGTCGAGCCCTTGACCGACGAGACCTCGTCCTGGGCCGGACGCTCGGCGGAGCCGGACTCCCCGCTGCGCCGGCGACGCCGCCGTCGCCGGGTGCCGGAGCCCCCGTCGTCCCCGTCCTGGTCGTCCTGCTCCTCGTCGGCCTGCGCGCCCCCCGTCTCGGAGCCGTCCCCGTCGCTGCCAGATCCCCCGCCGGATCGACGTCCCCGGCGGCTGCGGGTGCGGCGCCGACCGGACCCGCCCTGGTCGTCGTCACCGTCGGAGGCCGGCCCGCCGGTCTCGGCCGCGCCCTCGGAGGACTCGGCGTCATCCTCGGAGTCGTCCCGATCCTCGTTGCCCTGGTCCTGACCAGGGCGGGCGCGGCGGCCCTTGCCACCCCGACGCCGCCGGCGACCGCCGCGGCCGTTGTCGTCCTCGGAACCACCGTCCTGGTCCGACCCCTCCCGGGCTCCGGCGTCGTCCGGGACGTCCGCGTCCCCGGACGCCTGGTCGGCGCCCGCACGGCCCCGGGCCGGCTCGTCCGGCTCGTCCTGGTCCTCGTCCTGGGGACGGTCGGTGGGTGTGGTCACCCCGGAGGTCGCCCTGCGCGAGCGCCGACGGGGGATGTCGCTGAGGTCGGGGGCCTGGAAGACCACGCCGAAGGAGGGTCGGCGGACCTGCTCCGCGGACTCACCCGGGTCCTCGTCCGGCCCGTCCGCCGGGTCCTCGTCCGGCCCGTCCGCCGGGTC
>DATISK010000193.1:0-2406 GCA_035581545.1 Ornithinimicrobium sp.
CCCGGCCCGTCCTCGCTCCAAGGAGAGCCATGAACGAGTTCCTGCAGTACACGATCCAGGGGCTGGCCGCCGGCAGCTTCTACGCCCTCGCCGCCCTCGGCCTGGCCATCATCTTCGGCGTGCTGGGCGTGGTGAACTTCGCCCACGGGGCCAGCTACATGCTCGGCGCCGTCGTCGCGGCGGTCCTGCTCGACGTGATCGGCCTCAACTTCTGGATGGCCCTGCTGGTGGTGCCCGTCCTGATGTTCCTCTTCGGCATCCTCCTGGAGCGGCTGCTCATCAGCCGGCTCGTCGCGCTCGACCCGCTCTACAACTTCCTGCTCACCTTCGGCCTGTCGCTGGTGCTCGTGGACCTCGTCAAGCGCCAGTACGGGGTCTCCGGGCTCCCCTACACCCGGCCGGAGGTCCTCACCGGCCAGCTCGTCCTCGGCGACGTCCGGCTGCCGACCTACCAGGTCTTCGTGCTGGTCTTCTCGATCCTGGTCTGCGTGGCGGTCTGGTTGCTGATGACCCGCACCCGGATCGGGATGATCGTGCGCGCCTCGACCGAGAAGTCCGAGCTGACCCGGGCCCTCGGCGTCGACGTGAACCGCTGGGTCACCCCGGTCTTCGGCTTCGGCATCGCCCTCGCCGGCCTGGCCGGGGTGCTGGCCGCCCCGTTCCGGGCCATCACCGCCGACATGGGCTCCAGCTTCATCATCATCCTCTTCGCCGTCGTGGTCATCGGCGGCCTGGGCTCGATCGTGGGGGCGGTCGTGGCCGGCTTCCTCGTCGGCCTGGTGGAGGCCTACGGCCAGGCGTACGCCGCGTCCCTGTCCCAGATCGTCATCTTCGTCCTCATGGCCCTGGTCATCCTGCTGCGGCCGGCCGGGCTGTTCGGACGGGAGGAGAACGCATGAGCACCACCGACACCGCCGGGGCCGGTCGCCCCACGACGCAGGACGGGCCTCGTGCGCCGGAGCCCACCGGCGGGCGGCCCCCAGGACGGTTCCTGGGGCGCTCGGCCGCCCGGTGGGCGCTGCTGGCCGCCGGCCTCGTCGTCGCCGTGGCCCTGCCCTGGTTCATCTACCCCCCGATCGCGATGGACATCGCCGCCTGGGCGCTGTTCGCGGTCGCCCTGGACCTGCTGCTGGGCTACGCCGGGCTGCTGTCCTTCGGGCACGCGGCGTTCTGGGGCGGGGCCGCCTACGTCGCCGGCCTGGTCGCCGTGGAGACCGGCGCCCCCTTCCCGGTGGCCGTGCTGGCCGGCGCCCTGTTCGCCATGCTGCTGGCGCTGCCGATCGGCCTGCTGTCCGTGCGCCGCAGCGGGATCTACTTCGCGATGGTGACCCTGGCGTTCGCGCAGATGCTGTTCTTCCTCGTCAACCAGTGGCGGGGGGTCACCGGGGGCGAGAACGGCCTGCAGGGCGTCCCGGCCACCTTCTTCAGGATCGAGGCAGTCGAGAGCGACGCCTTCTGGTTCTACTACGCCGCCCTGCCGATGGTGCTCGCGGGCATGTGGTTCGCCTGGCGGGTGGTGCACTCCCCCTTCGGCCGGGTGCTCGTGGCGACCCGGGACAACCCGGCGCGGGCGCGGGCGCTGGGCTACGACGTGGAGAGGTACCGGGTGATGGTGTTCGTCATCTCCGCGGGCCTGGCGGGCCTGGCCGGGGGCCTGTTCGCGATCAGCCACGGTTTCGTCTCGCTCCAGGAGGTGTCCTGGCAGACGTCGGGCAAGGTGGTCCTCATCACCGTGCTGGGCGGGATCGGGACGCTCTGGGGAGCCGTGGTCGGTGCCTTCATCATCGTTCTCCTCGAGGACCGGCTGGCCAGCTCGGGCTTCGACGGCATCGGCATCATCACCGGGTCGGTGTTCATCGTCGTGGTGCTGCTCTTCCGCCGCGGCGTCTGGGGCACCGTCACCGACGCCCTCGCCCGACGTCGGGGCCGCCCCGGCGACGAACCCCCGGCACCGGCCGGCGACGGCTGACGGGTCAGCGTCCCGTCGGCAGCACGGGGAGGACGCGCAGCAGCCGCAGGGCCAGCCCCAGCTCCAGCAGCCGGTCCGGCGCCTGCCACCCGGGGCCGAGCAGACGGCCCACCCGGTCGAGCCGCTGGGAGACGGTGTTGGGGTGGATGTGCAGACGCTCTGCCGTCCGGCCCAGGTGCCGGTCCTCGGCCAGCCAGGCCTCCACGGTCCGCGCCAGGTCGGTCCCCCGCCGCTCGTCGTAGTCCAGCACCGGCCCCAGGCGGGCACGGACGTGCTGCGCCGGGTCGCCCCGCCCCAGCAGCAGCCCGACGAAGCCCAGGGACTCCGGATCGGCGACCTCGCCCCTCCGGCCCAGGGCCAGGAGCGCCTCCAGGCACCGGGTGGCCTCGTGGTAGGCGTCCCGCAGGCCGGCCGGACCACTCGCGGGACCGGCCGCC
>DATISK010000194.1:0-2784 GCA_035581545.1 Ornithinimicrobium sp.
CCGGCGCGGGCCGCGGCGCGGCCCACCGCCCACTCCCCCTCGGTGTGCATCATCCGGGTGAAACCGGTCGGCGCGAGCACCACCGGCACCGGGCTCCTCGCCCCCAGCAGCTCCACGCCGGCGTCGACCCTGCTCACGTCCCGCAGGACGCGTGGACGGAACTCGACCTCGGCGAAGGCCTGCCTGGAGCGGGTCAGCGACACCTCGCTCCCGGCCGCACCGTCGACGTAGTCGAAGACGGCGCGCGGCGTGCGTCGCCTGGCCAGCCGGCGCAGGTCCTCGATGGTGGCGGCCCTGGCCAGGGCCGCCTCCGTCCGGCGGAGGGTCGGGCGCGCGACCTGCAGCAGGGGGCGCAGCTCGGACCAGGTGGGCACGCGGCGCCTGAGCGGGGACACACGACCTCCTCGTCGATGCATACCTATGCACGGTGGTGGTTGGACCGGACATACCTTAACCCTCACCGGGCCGTCCCCCTCGCATCTCCCGTGTGATGAGGTGGGGCGTGTGACCGACGCACCCGCCCCGCCCCGCCGCTCCGACACCGACCCCCGTCGCTGGCTCGAGGAGGTGGAGTCGCCGGAGTCCCTGGACTGGGTGACCCGGCGCGGCGCGGACGCCGAGGCCCGCCTCCGCGCCCACCCCCTCTTCGGCCCGCTGCGCACCGGGCTGCAGGAGGCGCTCGAGGCGCCCGACCGCATACCTCTGGTCGGGCAGGTGGGCGAGCACCTCTACGGCTTCTGGACCGACGCCGGGCACCCCCGCGGGGTATGGCGCCGCACGACCTGGGAGTCCTACCGCACCCAGGACCCGCAGTGGGAGGTGCTGGTCGACCTCGACGCCCTGTCCCGGGCCGAGGGCACCGCGTGGGTGTGGCAGGGCGCCAGCGTCCTGCGGCCCACGCACGACCGGGCGCTGGTGCACCTCTCCCGCGGCGGCTCGGACGCAGGCACCACCCGCGAGCTGGACCTCACCACCCTGGAGTGGGTGCCCCGGCCCGAGGGGTTTGCCAAGTCCGAGGCCAAGGGGAGGCTGACCTGGCGCGACCGCGACCACGTCTACGTCGCCACCGCCGCCGACCCCACGGGCGCGACCCGCTCGGGCTACCCCCGCACGGTGCGGCTCTGGGAGCGCGGCACACCGCTCGAGCAGGCGCAGGTCGTGCACACGACCGCCGAGGACGACCTCGGGCTGTTCGTCGAGCACGACCAGGAGGTCGGCCGCACGCTGCTGCGCCGTGCCATCGCGTTCTACGCCTCCGAGACGGTGGTGCTGACCGACGACGGGCCGGTGACCCTGCCCGTGCCCACGAGCGCCGACGTCGACGTCCACCAGGACCACGTGGCGCTGCGGCTGCGGGAGGACTGGGACGTCCCGTCCGCGGGCGGGGTCACCACCTGGGCGCAGGGCAGCCTCCTCGTGGCGCCCCTCGCGGACGTCCTGGCCGGGCACCCGGACTGGGTGGCCCTGTTCGTCCCCGACGAACGCTCGGCCCTCGTCGACCTCGCCTGGACGGCCTCCTCGCTGGTGACGACCACCCTCGTCGACGTGCGCCATACGCTGCGGGTCCACTCCCCCGCCGCCGACGGCTCCTGGGGCACCGAGGACCTCACCGCGTCCCTGGACGTCGGGCTGCGGACGCTGAGCGTGTCGGCGGTCGACGCGCACGGCAGCGAGGACCTGTGGCTGGTGACCACGGGGTTCCTCGAGCCCATGCAGCTCTCCGTGGTGCACCTGGGGGATCCTGGCCCGCCCGAGGCGCTCAGGAGTGCGCCCGCCCGGTTCGACGCGACCGGGTTGGAGGTCTCGCAGCACTGGGCGACCTCGGCCGACGGGACCCGGGTGCCCTACTGGCAGGTCGGCCCCGCGGAGCTGCCGCTGGACGGGACCACCCCGACCGTGCTGCACGGCTACGGCGGGTTCGAGCACGCGCTCACCCCCGCCTACGACCCGGTCGTCGGTCGCGCCTGGCTGGCGTTCGGCCACGTCCACGTGGTGGCGGGGATCCGCGGAGGCGGCGAGTTCGGGCCCCGGTGGCACCGCGCGGCCCTCGGCCCGGAGCGCCACCGGGCCTACGAGGACTTCGTGGCGGTCGCCCGCGACCTCGTGGCCCGGGGGGTGACCGCGGTGGAGCACCTCGGCTGCACGGGCCGGTCCAACGGCGGGCTGCTCGTGGGCAACATGCTGACCGGCTACCCCGAGGACTTCGGTGCCGTCGTCTGCCAGGTCCCCCTCCTCGACATGGAGCGCTACCACCTGCTGCTGGCCGGGGCGTCGTGGATGGCCGAGTACGGCGACCCCGACGACCCCGCGCAGTGGGAGTGGCTGCGGACCTACTCCCCCTACCAGAGGTTCGACCCGCGGCGACCGACGCCACCGGTCTTCCTGGCCACGTCGACGCGCGACGACCGGGTGCACCCGGGGCACGCCCGCAAGATGGCGGCGCTGCTCGAGGAGCACGGACGCGACGTGACCTACTGGGAGAACACCGAGGGCGGCCACGGTGGGGCGAGCACCGCCGAGCAGTGGGCGACCTGGCACGCGCTGGCGTGGACCTTCCTGCACGAGCGGCTGGCCGGCTGAGCCCGCCCCGCCCGCGGGACGTCGGCCGCAGGCAGGCCCTGCTGCGACAGGGGGCCCGGCGGGCGGCCGGTCAGCGGGCGGCGGGAGCCTCCGTCGGGGCCGGCGACCACGCCTCCTCCGGCGCATCTGCCCGACGGACGAAGAACGCCCCCAGCACGGCGAGCACCGAGACCACGGCACCGGCGAGCAGGGCGCTGCGCACAC
>DATISK010000195.1:0-9064 GCA_035581545.1 Ornithinimicrobium sp.
GTCCGGGAGGTCGGCGGCGACCACGTCGAGGTCGCCAGCCTGACCTCCCCGGGCATCGACCCGCACGACGTCGAGCTCACCCCCCGCCAGGTGGCGGGCCTGGCCGAGGCCGACCTCGTCCTCTACCAGGACGGCATGCAGGCCGCCGTCGACGCGGCGGTGGCCCAGCAGGCGCCCGACTCCAGCTTCGACGTCGTCCCGGCCGCAGACCTGATGATGCTCGACGAGAGCGAGCAGGAGCACGCCGAGCACGCCGGCGACCCGGTCGACCCGGGGCAGGGCGGCGAGGACGAGGGCCCGGCCGAGCACCAGGACACCGACCACGAGCACGGCACCGAGGACCCGCACTTCTGGCTCGACCCGCAGCGCTACGCGGTCGTCGCGCAGGCGGTCGCCACCGAGCTCGCCCGGATCGACCCCGGCGGCGCCGAGGACTACGCGGCCAACGCCGAGGCCTTCACCACCACGATGACCGACCTCGACGAGCGGTTCGCCGAGGGCCTGGCCACCTGCGAGAGCCGGGACGTCGTGACGACCCACGAGGCGTTCGGCTACCTCGGCACCCGCTACGACCTCCACGTCGTGGGCATCACCGGGATCAGCCCGGAGTCCGAGCCCTCCCCCGCCCGCCTGGCCGAGGTGACCGAGCTGGTCCGCGAGCTGGGGGTGCGCGCGGTCTACACCGAGCCCCTGCTGCCCGAGGAGATCGCCCGGACCGTCGCCGAGGAGACCGGCACCCGGGTGCTCGTGCTCGACCCGGCGTACGGCATCGCCGAGGCGTCCGCCGGCGACGACTACGAGAGCATCATGCTGGCCACCCTGGAGGCGTTGCGCGACGGCCAGGGCTGCTCGTGAGCGCAGTCCTGCAGCTGCACCGGGCCACCTTCGGCTACGACGGACGGCCGGTCGTCTCCGACGTCGACCTCACCGTGGGGTCCGGGGAGGTGCTGGCCGTCCTGGGGCCCAACGGTGCCGGCAAGTGCACCCTCGTCAAGGGCCTTCTGGGCCTGGCCGAGCACCTCTCGGGCGAGGTCACGGTCCTGGGCACGCCCCTGGACCGGCTCAAGGAACGCACCCGGATCGGCTACGTCCCGCAGCGGCACACCCTCACCGGAGGGGTGCGCGCCACCGTCACCGAGGTGGTCTCCACCGGCCTGCTGGCGGGTCGGCCCTGGTGGCGACCGGCCTCCCGGGAGGACCGGGTCGCGGTGCAGGACGCGCTCGAGACCGTCGGGCTGGCCGACCGGGCGAGGTTCGACGTGGAGACCCTCTCGGGGGGGCAGCAGCGACGGGTCCTCATCGCCCGGGCGCTGGTCGCCGGCCCCGAGGTGCTGGTCATGGACGAGCCGACCGCCGGTGTCGACGTCGCGAGCCAGGCCGTCCTGGCAGGGGTGCTGCACCGGCTCGGCGAGGCCGGCACCACCATGCTGGTCGTGACCCACGAGCTGAGCGCGCTGCGGGGCGTCGTCGACCGCATCGTCGAGGTGGACGCCGGCCGGCTCACCTTCGACGGCAGCGCGCAGGGGTATGCCGAGCACCAGGCCCAGCTGGCCCGCACCGCCGGCCGGGGGTGGGTCGCATGAGCGCGATGCTCGGCCTGGAGTTCATGCGCAACGCGCTCCTCGCCGCCCTGCTCGTGGGGCTGGCCGCGCCGCTCGTGGGCATCTTCCTGGTCCAGCGCCGCCTCTCGCTCGTGGGCGACGGCATCGGCCACGTCGCCCTGGCGGGCGTGGCCGTCGGCGTGGCCACCCAGCAGAGCCCGGTCTGGGCCGCGATGGTGGCCGCCGTCGCGGCGGGGGTGGCCATCGAGCTGGTGCGGGCCCGGGGGCGGGCCTCCGGCGACGTCGCCCTGGCGATCATGTTCTACGGCGGCATCGCCGCCGGCGTGGTCATCATCAACCGGGCCGAGGGCGCCCAGACGGGCAACCTCACCGGTTACCTGTTCGGGGCGATCACCACCACCACCCGGGAGGACCTCGTCGTCTTCGCGGCGCTCTCGGCGGTCATCGTGACCGTGACGCTCGTCCTGCGGCGCCGGTTCTTCGCCGTGGCCGGCGACGAGGAGTACGCGCGGGCCAGCGGCCTGCCCGTGCTGGCGCTGAACATCCTGCTCGCCGTGCTCACCGCCGTGACCGTGGTCGTGGCCATGCGGGTCGTCGGCCTGCTGCTCATCAGCGCCCTGATGATCATCCCCAACGCGGCCGCCCAGCAGGTGGCGGGCAGCTTCCGCGCCGCCGGCGTGTGGGCCGTGGGTCTGGGGATCGTCGCCTCGGTCGGTGGCGTCGTGACCTCCTTCTACGCCGACACCGCCGCCGGTGGCACCATCGTGCTGCTGGCGATCGGGCTGTTCCTGGCCACGGCCCTGGTCGGCGTGGGTCAGCGTCAGCTGGCCGCCCGGCGACACCGGCACGCCGAACGTCACCTGCACGAGCACGGGCCCGGGTGCGGGCACGAGGCGGTGCTGCACGGCGACCACGTCGACTACCTGCACGACGGACACCGGCACGCCGCCCACGAGGGGCACTACGACGAGCACGCCGGTGACCGGCCCGCCCAGGAGCGCGGTCGCGACCACGGCCTCCCCGGGGGTGCGGGCATCGAGGAGCACGAGGTGAGCCGATGAGCACGGCCTCCCGCCGACGGCCCACGCGCCAGCAGGCCGCCGTCGTCGAGCAGCTCGGCGCGGGCGAGGACTTCACCAGCGCGCAGGACCTGCACGCCCGGCTGCGCGAGACCGGCGAACGGGTCGGGCTGGCGACCGTCTACCGCACGCTCACCGCGCTGGCGGCCAGCGGCGAGGTCGACATGATCCGCACCGACGAGGGCGAGGCCGTCTACCGGCGCTGCTCCACCGGGCACCACCACCACCTCGTGTGCCGGGGATGCGGCCGCACCGTGGAGATCGAGGGACCGGCCGTCGAGCGCTGGACCGACGCGGTGGCCGCCGAGCACGGGTTCTCCGACGTCGAGCACACCCTCGAGGTGTTCGGCACCTGCTCCGACTGCGCCCGGTAGGGGCGCGCGCACGGAGCCCGGCAGGCCCTACGGGGAGTCCTGGTCCGGGGCCGTGCCCGAGGCCTGGTCCACCGCTCCCCCGTAGCGACGGTCGCGCGCGGCATACTCCGCGATCGCGCCCCACAGGTGCCGGCGGTCGAAGTCGGGCCAGAGGGTGTCCAGGAAGACCATCTCGGCGTAGGCGCTCTGCCACAGCAGGAAGTTGGACGTGCGCTGCTCGCCCGAGCTGCGCAGGAAGAGGTCCACGTCGGGCACCTCGGGGTGGTAGAGGTAGCGCCCGACGGTGCGCTCGTCGATCCCCCGGGGCGACAGCGTCCCCGCCCGCACGTCCTCCCCGATCCGGCGGACGGCGTCGGCGATCTCGGCCCGGCCCCCGTAGGTCACGCAGAAGTTGAGCGTGATGACGTCGTTGTCGCGGGTGCGCCGCTCTGCCTCCTGCAGCTCGTTGACGACCGACCTCCAGAGCCTGGGCGTGCGGCCCGACCACACCACCCGCACCCCCCACGAGTCCAGCTGGTCGCGGCGCCGGTGGATCACGTCGCGGTTGAACCCCATGAGGAAGCGGACCTCGTCGGGGCTGCGCCGCCAGTTCTCGGTGGAGAAGGCGTAGGCGCTGATGCACCTGACCCCGATCTCGATGCCGCCCGCGATGACGTCCAGCAGCGAGGCCTCGCCCGCCTCGTGCCCCTGGGTGCGCTTCAGGCCCCGCTGGTTGGCCCAGCGGCCGTTGCCGTCCATGACGATGGCCACGTGCCGGGGCACCAGCTCGCGCGGCAGGTCGGGCGGGCGCACGCCGGTGGGGTGCGGGTCGGGCGGGACGGGCACGCGCGGGCTCGCGACCATGCTCAGCGGATCCTCTCCAGATGACGCAGGGAGCGCACGCCCCGCTCCAGGTGCCACTGCAGGTATGCGGCCACGAGCCCGCTGGCCTCGGCCCGGTGGCGGTCCTGGCTGCCGGCGGCCACGTCCCAGTCACCGGCCAGGAGAGCTCCCAGCAGCGCCAGGGTCTCCGGCGCCGGAGCCGTGGAGCCCGCCGGCCGGCACGCGGGGCACACGGCCCCGCCCGAGGGGACGTGGAAGGCCCGGTGCGGACCGGTCAGGCCGCACCGGGCGCAGTCCACGAAGCTGGCCCGCCAGCCGCCGATCGCCAGGGCCCGGACGAGGTAGGAGTCCAGCACCATCCGCGGCTCGTGCTCCCCCCCGGCGAGGGCGGCCAGCCCGCCGGCGAGCAGACGGAAGTGCTGGGTGGCCGCCTCCCCCTCCTCGGTGAGCTGCTCGCAGGTCTCGAGCATCACGTGGGCGGCCGTCCACGCCGGGTAGCTCCGGGCGATCGCCTCTCCGTAGGCGGCCAGGCCGTCGGCCTGGGTCACCGTGTCCAGGCTGCGTCCCTCGTAGCACTGGACGTCCACGACCATGCCGGGCTCCAGCCGGGCACCGAACCGGCTCTTGGTGCGCCGCACACCCTTGGCCACCGCCCGCACCTTGCCCCGGCCACGGGTCAGCAGGATGACGATCCGGTCGGCCTCCCCGAGCTTGTAGGTCCGCAGCACGATCGCGGCCTCGCGGTAGGTGGGCATGCACCCATCATCCCCCACGGCCCCGCCCGCGGTGGGACGACCTGCCCGTGCGACCCTTGCCAGGATGTCGAACATCTGTTCTACTCTGGTGTCATGATCCTGCAAGGTTCGCTGCTCGACCAGGTCGACGAGGTCGGCCTGCGTCCCCTCGTCGGCGCGGTGCGCCGGACCCCGCTCGACGCCACCTCGTGGGTCGACCTGCGCCCGGGCTGGCTGACCGGCTCGGCCGCGCTGTTCGACCGGCTGGCCCTCGGCGGACCGGCGGGGGTGCAGTGGCGGGGGGAGCGGCGCCAGATGTGGGAACGGGAGGTCCAGACACCCCGGCTGCTGCGCTTCTACGGCGAGCACGAACCGCTCCCCGACCCGGTCCTCACCCGGGCCCGGGCCGAGCTGAGCGAGCACTACGGCCCGGAGCTCGGCGAGCCGTTCGCGACGGCGGGGATGTGCCTCTACCGCGACGGCCGGGACAGCGTCGCCTGGCACGGGGACCGGCACGGCCGCAGCTCGGCCGCGGACACGATGGTGGCGATCGTCAGCCTGGGCGCGCCCCGCGCGCTCCTGCTGCGCCCGCGGGGCGGCGGGAGCAGCACCCGCTTCGTCCTGGGCCACGGAGACCTGCTCGTCATGGGTGGCGCCTGCCAGCGCACCTGGGACCACTGCGTCCCCAAGACCAGCAGGCCGGTCGGACCGCGGATCAGCGTCCAGTTCCGACCGCGCGGGGTCCGCTGAGCCGCACCGTGGGCGTGGGCAGCGCCGCCTGGACGAGCGCCCGGACGGCGGCACCGTCGGGGCAGGCCAGGGCCTGCGAGGCCAGCTCGGCGTACTGCGCCGTGGTCCCCCCACGGAGCCGCTGCTTGACGAGGGGCACCGCGGCGGCCGAGGCGCTGAGCTCCTGCACGCCCAGCCCCACGAGCAGGCCGGCCAGGTCGGGGTCACCGGCCATGGCGCCGCACAGGCCGACCCGGACGCCGTCGGGCACCTCCTCGGCCACCGTGCGGACCAGGGACAGCACGGCCGGGTCCAGGGCGTCCGACCAGGCCGCCAGCCGGGGGTTGCCGCGCTCCGTGGCCAGGGTGTACTGCACCAGGTCGTTGCTGCCGATCGAGACCAGGTCCAGCCCCTGGGCCAGCCGCGCGATGCCGAGCGCCGCGGCGGGCACCTCGACCATGATGCCGACCTGCAGGCCCGGGGGCGGTGCCGACATCCCGGCCCGCCCGGCGGCCCGGGAGAGCAGGTCCCGGGCCCAGCGCACGTCCCGGATGGTGGTCACCATCGGGAAGAGCACCGCCACCGGGTGGTCGGCCGCCACGGTGCAGATGGCCTCCAGCTGATCGAGCAGGAGGGAGGGGTCCTCGGCGAAGGCGCGCAGTCCCCTCACCCCCAGGAAGGGGTTCTGCTCGGCCGGCACGGGGTGGAAGGGCAACGGCTTGTCGCCCCCCACGTCCCAGGTGCGGATGGTCACCGGATGCGGGTGGTAGACCCGCGCCATGGCCGCGTAGACCTCGACCTGCTGGGCCACCGTCGGCGCCTGCCGCCACTGGGCGAAGACGGCCTCGGTGCGCACCAGCCCGGACCCCTCGGCCCCCATGGCGGCCCCGAGCCGGGCGACCGCGAGCGAGGACACGTTGGCCTTGACCCGCACCCGGACCCCGTCCGCGGTGACGGCGGGCGAGCGCGCGTGCCGCAACGCGCGCTCGCGCTCGCGGCGGCGGGCGGCCACCATCTGCTCGAAGGCCTCGCGCTGCGCCGGCTCGGGGTCGACGACCAGGTCGCCGCTGCGCACGTCGAAGGCCAGGATGGTGCCGTCCGCGACGTCGGCGCGGTCCCCGACCCCGGTGAGGACCGGGACGCCCCGGGCGGTGGCGATGAGCACCCCGTGGCCGGTCGTCCCTCCCCTGCGGGTCAGGACCCCCTGCACCTGGGAGGCGTCCAGGGAGATGGCGAGCGCGGGGTCGAGCTCGTCGACCACCAGGACGCCGTGGGCCGCGTTCTCCGGCTCGTCCACACCCAGGAGCAGCCGGACGACCCGGTCCCCCACGCTGTGCACGTCCTGCCCGCGCTCCCGCTGGTAGGGATCCGCCAGCCCGGCGAACGCGGCGGCCGCCGCCTCGATCGAGGTCGACCACGCGACCGCCGCCGGTTCGCCCGCCTCGATCCGCGCGTGCGCCTCGTGGGTGATCCGGGGGTCCTGCAGCAGGGTCGCGTGGGCCCCGAAGACCTCGGCCTCGCCCTGGCCCAGGTGCCGGCGGGCGTGCTCGGCCAGCTCCTCGAGGCGCTCCAGCACGCCGGCGACCGCCTCGTCGAGGCGGCGGTGCTCCTCGGTCACCGACCCGGCGTGCTCGTCGGCGGTCTCCAGGACCGACTCCACGCGCACGGCGGGACCGATCGCGGCCTCCAGCCCGGAGCCGGCCACACCCGGTTCGGAGGAGACCGCCGGCAGCGGGACCTCGGTCTCCGAGAGCGGCTCCGCCGGGTCGGGGAAGTCCCCGAAGCCCTGCAGGGCGAGGTCCTGCAGCTCCGCCAGCACCTGCTCCGCCCCGGGCCCGGTGGCCTCGGCGAGCAGCACGTGCCCCTGCTGGGCGTCGAGCGTGGCCACGGCGGACAGCGAGAGCGCGTCGACGGGTCCTCGGCCGGCGGTCAGGTTGCGGACCCGGACGGTCGTGCCCGGGGCGTGCGCGGCGACGCAGCCGACCAGGCGGGCCGCCGGACGGGCGTGCACCCCGTGCTCGGCCGTCACGGCCAGCTCCACCGAGGCCGCGGGTGGCGCCTCGGGCTCGGCGGACGGTGCCGGGTCCGTCCCGGGGTCCCCGCCGACCGGTCCGGTCGTGCCCAGGTGGTCGTGCTTGGCCCGCAGGCCGGCCTCGGCCTCGCGGGCGCACCCGTCCAGGTCGACCCCACCGGCGGCGGTGACCACCGCGGCGAGCAGGCCCTCGACCAGCGGGGCCGCGCTGAGCCGGACCCGTGCGACCACGTCGGGCTCCAGCATCTCCAGCGCCATCTCGGCCGAGAGGACGGCGCTGCCCAGGTCCATCAGGACCAGCACCCCGGCACCGTGGCTCGCCCCGTCGGCCAGGGCGACGGCCCTGGCCACGGCGGAGGCGTCGGTCCCCAGGCCACCGTCGGCCAGGCCGGCGGCGACCTCGACGTGCGGACCTCCCGGACCGTGCAGCATCTGGGTCGCCAGCTCGACCGCAGCCGTCGCGAGGGCGCTGCTGTGCGAGACGACGACCAGGGAGATCACCGCGACCTCAGCCCAGTGCCCGGGCGGCCGCACGCAGGAGCAGCGCCGCGCTGGCCGCCCCGGGGTCGAGGTGGCCGGCGCTCCGCTCGCCCAGGTAGGAGGCACGACCCTTGCGCGCCACCAGGGGCACGGTCGCGTCCCGCCCCTCCTCCGCCGCCCCTGCCGCCGCCTGCACGCAGGCGGCGACCGATCCCCCGTCCGCTGCGGCGACGGTGAACGCCTCCACCGCCGGCGCGAGGGCGTCATACATGGTCTTGTCCCCGGTCTCGGCCTTGCCGCGCGCGACGATGCCCTCGACCCCGGCCCGCAGGCCCTGGCCCAGCTCGAAGGTGCCCGCGTCCGCGGTGGCCGACAGCGGTCCGGCCATCCGGAGGAAGAAGGTGCCGTAGAGCGGTCCCGACGCACCGCCCACGGTCCCCACGAGGGTCATGCCCACCTTCTTGAGGTAGGCGTCGATCCCGCCGAACTCCTCGTTCTCCGCCAGCTCCGCGCACCGGCCGAACCCGCGCGCCATGTTGGTCCCGTGGTCGCCGTCGCCGATGGCGCGGTCGAGCTCGGTGAGGTGGTCGGCCTGCTCGGTCAGGTCGGAGGCGGCCTCGGCGATCCACCGCTGGAAGGCCTTCAGGTCTGCCATGTCGTTCCTCTCAGGATCCCCATCGCAGCCCGGGGGTCGCCACGGGGGCGTCCCACAGGCGCACGACGTCGTCGTCGGCGCGCAGGAGGGTGACCGTGCAACCGGCCATCTCCAGCGACGTGATGTAGTTGCCCACCAGGGCGCGGGCCACCGTGACGCCGGCCCGGTCCAGGAGGGCGTGCACCTCGTGGTGCATGAGGTACAGCTCCATGAGGGGGGTGCCGCCCAACCCGTTGACCAGGGTCACCACCGCCTCGCCGGGCCGCAGCCCGAGGTCGGCGAGCACCGGGTCGACGAGGGCCGCGGCCACCTCCCGTGCGGGCACGGCCGCGATCCGCGCGCGTCCGGGCTCGCCGTGGATGCCCACGCCCAGCTCCATCTCCTCCTCGGTGAGCACGAAGGTGGGCCTCCCCCCGGACGGGACGGTGGGCGAGTCCAGCCCCACCCCCATCGACCCGCCCCGGCCCGCGAGGCCGCGGGCGAGCTCGGCGCACGCGGCCAGCGGGCGCCCCTCCTCGGCCGCCGCGCCGACGATCTTCTCGATCAGGACGGTCAGACCCGTCCCACGGCGCCCGGCGGTCCAGGTGCTGTCCTGGA
>DATISK010000196.1:0-1566 GCA_035581545.1 Ornithinimicrobium sp.
ACCGGGCACTCCTGCACCGGGACCGGGCGCGCCCCCACCGGCACCGGGCGGGAGACCGGGCCCCGTACCGGGGCCGGGGGCAGGTCCGGGACCGGGCACGGGCCCGGGGCTGCCCGAGAACGGCGTCGGTGCGCGTCCGCCACCGGCGGGAGTCGCGCCGCCGCCACCGGCACCGGTGCTGCCACCGCCCCCGCCGCCACCACCGATCGGGCGGTCCGGCTCTCCGTGCACCTGCTTCATCGTCTCCGTGGACCCGCGGTAGACCTCGTCCATGCGGTCGGCCGCCTGCCGGGCCTGCTCCTCGCGCTCCGCGAACGCGGCGCTGAACGCCGCCTTCCGGGCGCTGTGGGCCCGGTGCGCGCGGATCTGGTCGACCTCGTCGGCGTCCGGGTCGGGCCGGAAGTCACCGGGGTCGTGGAGGTCACCGGCGAAGCCGGCCTGCACGCTGCGCGCCTGGCTGAGGGCGCTGCGGGCCTGCTCGAGGGCCTGGCTCGCCCGCTCCATCTGCCCCCGGCGCTCGTCGACCTTCTCGGCCATGGTCGTGAAGGCGGCGGCGGCCGCCGGGCCGGTGTCCGGCCCGAGCTGGTCGCCGATCGCGGGGGCGGCCCGCTCCAGGGCCCTCTGGACGATCCGGAGCAGCTCCGAGCCGTGCAACCACTCGTTGCTGGCGGCCTGGACCTGCTCCTCGGTCGCACCGGCCAACGCCTTCTCGAGGCGCATCACCTGCGGGCCCTTCATCCCCGTCCACCCCCGTGCTCGTTGCGGGCCTGGTGGTACTCGTGGTCGCCGTCGAACCACCGGTTGGCGTCCTCGAGCTCGGCGACGACCGCCTCGCGGCGGCGCAGGTCGCTGCCGGCCGCGTCGTCGGCGTCGTTGAGCATGGCCTCGGCCCTGACCACGCCCTCCCGGAAGTCGCGCATGTCCGCGGTGACCCCGGCCAGGGTGTCGGCGATGACCTGATGGGCCAGCCCGTGGTGGAAGCCCAGCTCGTTCGCGGTCTCGGACCCTCCGAAGGCCGACGGCAAGACCTTGAGGTTCCGGAACTCCCCGCCGTCGAGCTTGTTGGCGTTCGTGAGCAGGGCCCGCTTCACTTCCTCGAGCTCACCGGGCTCGAGGACGGTCTCGAGGCCCCGCATGAAGCCGCCGATGATAACCATGGTTCCCCCTCGTGGATCCCCGGTCCGAGTCTCCGAAAGGGCCGGAGGCCCGTGGCCGCCGACCCTCCAGAGATGGTCCGGACGTCAGATCTCGAACGATGCCGCGCCGCGCTGGTCGGCGGCCCGGTACTCGGCATTGGACTGGTAGACGGTCTGGCTCGTCTGGTCGAGCAGGTCGCGCATCTCCTGGATGGCGGCGTCCCACTTGGCCTTCGCCGCGTGGTAGCTGGCCTGGGCGTTACCGGACCAGTCGCTCTTGAGGGGAGCGAGCTCGCCCTCGAGCCGGTTCATCCGGTCGTCGATCTCCTTGACCGCGGTGTAGAGGTCCTGGGCGGCGTTGTCGAGGCCGGCGTGGTTGACGCGAAGTCCGTCGAGGTTCATGTCCCTGTCTCCTTCAGTCCTGGGAGGG
>DATISK010000197.1:0-8313 GCA_035581545.1 Ornithinimicrobium sp.
CGGCGATGGTGCCCTCGAAGAGGAAGACGTCCTGGGCGACGTAGCCGATCCGTCCCCGCAGCGACTCCCAGGTCAGCTCGCGCAGGTCGGTGCCGTCCAGCAGCACGTGCCCGGCCCGCGGGTCGGCGAAGCGCAGCAGGAGCCGCAGGAGGGTGGACTTGCCCGCACCCGTCGCGCCGACGACCGCGTGGACCTCGCCGGCCGGCACGTCCATCGACACCCCGTGCAGCACGTCCGGCCCGTCGGCGTACCCGGCCCGCACGTCCACCAGCTCGAGGTGTCCGTCGACCCGCGGCAGGGTACGCCCTCCCTGGACGGTGACCGGCACCTCGTCGAGCAGGACGAGGATCCGGCGGACCGAGGCCATCGCCCGCTGGTAGAGGTCGAGCACCTCGCCGACGGAGGTCAGCGGCCACAGCAGCCGCTGGGTCATGAAGACGAGCACGGAGTACAGGCCCACCTCGAGGGTGCCGTCCAGGGCCATCCAGCCACCCATGAGCAGGGTGGTGGTGAACCCGGCGAGGATGGCCATCCGGATGAGCGGCACGAACGCCGCGGAGGCCCTGATCGCGTCCGCGTTGGCGAGCCGGTAGGCCTCGGACACCTCGCGCACCCGGGCCAGCTCGCGGTCCTCGGCGGTGAACGACTTGATCGTCGCCATCCCGCCGAGGTTGGCCGAGACGAGTCCGCTGATCCGCGAGACGGCGGCGCGGACCACGGCGTACCGGGGGATGAGGTGACGCTGGAACCACAGCGAGCCGGCCACGATGACCGGGATGGGGAGGAAGGCCAGCAGGGTCAGCGTCCAGCTGCTGACCGCGAAGACGGCGCCGACCAGGACGATGTTGAGCGCGAGGGTCCACAGCTTGTCGACGCCGGCGTCGAGGAAGCGCTCGAGCTGGTTGACGTCGTCGTTGACCACCGCGAGCGTCCCGCCGGTCGGCCGGGACTCGTGCCAGGCCATGTCCAGGCCCTGGACGTGCCCGTAGACCTCCAGGCGCAGGTCGTGCTCGACCTGCTGGGCCAGGTTGCGCCAGGCCAGGGCCGAGAGGTAGTCGAAGATCGACTCCAGGACCCACACGACCGCGTTGATGACGGCGAGCCAGACGAGCTGGTCGCGCCGGTCGACGACCCCGAGCGCGTCCGCGACGAAGGAGTCACTGCCGCGGACCACGACGTCGATGGCCGCGCCGATGAGCAGCTCGGGCACGACGTCCATGACCTTGCGGACCGTGGACAGCAGGAACGCCAGCACCACGCGTGCGCGGTACTGGCGGTACCTGATCCAGAGCTGGGCGAGCGGGTGGGTCACCTCACCACCCGGGCGCCGGAGGGAGGACGCTCACCTCGGGCCGGTGCCTCCGGGGGCCCAGGCTCCGTCGTCGTCCTCGTCGTCGGAGTCCTCGACGTAGGCCGCGTAGGGGTCCTCGTCGTCCTCCTCGGCGGCGTCCGCGTGGTCGCTGTCGTCGGTGAACTCACCTCGCCCGCTGCGGAGCTCGCGCTCCAGGGCGGTGAGGTCGGTGCTGGGAGCCGAGTTGTACTTCAGCTTCCGGGCGACCTTGATCTGCTTTGCCTTGGCTCGGCCGCGCCCCATGGCGTGACCCCCTCGTGTCGTGTCGTCCGGAACGGCACCGCTGGCTGATCAACCAGGTCGCGCAGCCGGTCCGGGAGTGCGAATGTTCGTGGGCCCCAGGTTACATGAGACGGGGCCCGCGACCCGCATCGCCCCGGGCGGGGCTCAGCCGCGGCGGTTGCGGGTCCAGGTGTGCACCAGCAGGGCCGCCAGCCCCAGGACGGCCAGCCCGACCACGAGCCAGACCCACCCGGGCAGGCCGGTGTCCACCCCCTCCGCGACGGGCTGGTCGTCCTCCTGGGCGGCGGTCGCCGCCGCCGTGACCTGGCGGGTGGTCCCGTCGTCGGTGACCTCCTCGCCGACGGTGAAGCCCAGCGTCCCCGAGATCGGGTGGCCGTCGGAGCTGGTCACCCGCCAGGCGACCTGGTAGACGCCCTCCTCCATCCCGGTGACCTCCTGGACCACGTCCTGGCCGTCCACGACCGGTTCGCCGACGAGGTGGTCGCCCCCCGGCCCGCCGGTGACCGCCACCTGGGCCCCGACGACGGCGACCTCGCCGGAGAAGGTGAAGGTCAGCGTCGTGGGCGCCTCGGCGAGCACGGCCCCGTCCGCGGGGTCGGTCCCGCTGAGCTGGTCGTGGGCCTGCGCGGCACCGGGCGCGAGCAGCAGCCCGGTGAGCAGGAGGAGCAGCAGCGGACGCAGGAACCTGGGCACGTCCCCACTGTAGATCGCCTCCGACGCGGCGTCGGACGCGACGGCATACCCTGCCCGGATGGGCCCCACCTCCTACCGCACCCTGGCCGCCGGGGCCGAGGCCACCCTCGAGGACCGCCGGTCGGTCTTCACCTGCTGGCTGCGGCGGGCCGAGGACGAGGCGCAGGCGCGGGCCGTGGTCGGGGAGGCGCGCAGCACGTTCTGGGACGCCCGGCACCACTGCTCGGCCTTCGTCCTGGGGCCGGACGGGGCGACCGTGCGCAGCACCGACGACGGGGAGCCGGCCGGCACCGCCGGCGCCCCGATGCTCGAGGTGCTCACGGGTTCGGGGCTCACCGACGTCGTGGCGGTCGTCACCCGCTGGTTCGGCGGCACGCTGCTGGGCGGCGGCGGGCTGGTGCGCGCCTACTCCGGTGCCGTCCGGGAGGCGCTCGCGCAGGCGAGCGTCACGACCCGCGTCCTCGTCGAGGAGGTCGACGTCGTCGTCGGGCACGACCTCGCCGGCCGGCTGGAGCACGACCTGCGCGCCCGGGGGATCGTCGTGCCCTCCGTGGGGTATGCCGACCGGGTGCGCCTGCGGGTGCAGGTGCCGGTGGACCGCGCCGAGGAGCTGCCGGGCCTGCTCGCCGGACTCACCGGCGGGGTGGCCGTCCTGGACGAGGACAGCCGGTCGCGGGCCTGGGCGGACGACGGGTAGGTTTCCCGCATGTCCCCGCGCCCCTCGACCGTGCCCTTCGTGCCCGTGGTGATGGGCGGGGAGCTGGCGACCTACACCCTGGCGCGTGCCTTCCACGCCGAGCTCGGCGTGCGCACGACGGTCATGACCCGCGGCGTCCCGGCCCCCGTCCGGGGGTCGGCGATCATCGACAACGAGGTGGTGCCCGGGCTGGACGACCTCGACGAGGTGGTGGCCGCGGTGCACCGGGTGGCCGACGCGCACCCGGGCCACCGGGTGCTGCTCATGGGCACGATGGACTGGTGGGTGGAGCGGCTCGGCGCCGTCCGCGACCGGTTCGACGACCGGGTCGTGCTGCCCTACCCCGAGCTGCCGCTCATCGAGCGGCTCAGCGACAAGGAGCGCTTCGCCCAGGTCTGCGCGGAGGTCGGGGTGACCCACCCCCGCACGGTCGTGCTCGACCACGACGTGCCCGAGGGCGAGGTGGCCGGGCTGCTGGCCGACCTGCGGCCGCCGCTGGTGGTCAAGCCGGCCGACTCGCCCGCCTTCCACGGGCTGATCTACCCCGGGAAGCAGAAGGTCGGGTCTGCCGACGGGGCGGGCGAGCTGCTCGAGCTGCGCCGCGTCATGTCCGGGGCGGGCTACGCCGGTGCCCTGGTCGTCCAGGAGCGGGTCCCCGGCGGGGACGAGCAGATGCGGGTGCTGACCACCTACTCCGACCGGTCGGGGACGGTGCGCTGGGGGCGGATCGGCCACGTCCTGCTCGAGGACCACGACCCGGGGATGATCGGCAACCCGCTGGCCATCGTCCACGGCACCAGCAGCACGGCGATGGCGCACGCCACCCGGCTGCTCGAGCACGTCGGCTGGACCGGGTACGCCAACTTCGACATCAAGGTGGACCCGCGCGACGGCCGGGAGCACTTCTTCGAGCTCAACCCGCGTCTGGGCCGCTCGCACGGCTACCTCACCGCGGCCGGCCACCCGGTCGCCACGCCCTACGTCCGGGAGCACGTCGAGGGCCGCGACCCCTACGACGACGTCGAGGTCGGTCCGGAGACCGACGACTGGCTCTACTCGATCGTGCCGGTGCCGCTGCTGCGGCGCTACGTCACCGACCCCGGCACCCGGGAGCGGCTGACCCGGATCCGCCGCGGCGGGCGGGTGGTGCGGCCCTTCGTCTACGGGCCGGACCGGGGGCGGGACCGCCGCCTGGCCCAGCTGAAGAACGACGTGCTCTACATCCGCAGCTTCGCCCGCCACTACCGCCGGCCGGTGACCTCGTGAGCGGGGAGGGCCGGCTGCTGCCGGACACCTGGGACCGCCCCGTCCTGGGGGTGCTCGGCGGGATGGGCCCGGCCGCCACGGTCGCCTTCCTCGACGCGCTCGTGCGGGCCACGCCGGTGGGACGGGACCAGGACCACCTCGACACCGTCGTGCTGGGCCACGCCTCCACCCCCGACCGCACCGCCCGGCTGCTCGACCCCGGGCAGCCGGACCCCACGCCATACCTCGTGGGGGACCTGCAGCTGCTCGCCCGGCTGGGGGCCAGCCGGGCGGTCATCGCCTGCAACACCGCGCACGCGTTCCTGCCGGAGGAGCTGCCGCTGCCGCTCCTGTCGCTCGTGCGCGTCGGCGCCGAGGCGGCCGTGGACCGGGCCCGCGAGCACGGGGCCACCCGGCCGCGCGTCCTGGTGCTGGCCACCGACGGGACCCTCGTCAGCCGGGTCTACCAGGACGCGCTGACCGACCTGGGGGCCGAGCCGGTGCTGCCGGCGGAGGACGGGCAGCGGGCGGTCATGGCGATGATCTACGACGGGGTGAAGGCGGGGGTCCCCGTCCCCACCGGTGACTTCCTCGCCCTCGTCGAGCGGTGGCGCGGGGACGCCGACGCGGTGGTGCTGGGCTGCACCGAGCTGTCCGTCCTCGCCGAGCAGGCGGGGGACGCCCTGCCGCGGTATGCCGTGGACGCCCAGGCCGCGCTCGTGGCCAGGGTGCTCGCCGAGCTCGGCTGAGCGGTCGCGGCCCGACCGGGCAACTGGTGGCAACAGGACCGGTCCGCGTGGGCCCCCGATAGGGTCGCTCCCATGACCCCCCTGCTCGAGCCTGCGCCCGGCGTCCCCGTCCACGTCGTCGTCATGGGCGTCTCCGGGTGCGGCAAGAGCACGGTCGCCCAGGCCCTGCACGAGCGGCTCGGGTGGGAGTTCGCCGAGGGCGACGAGCACCACCCCCAGGCCAACGTCGACAAGATGGCCAGCGGCCGGCCGCTCATGGACGACGACCGGTGGCCGTGGCTGCGCACGCTCGCCGCGTGGACCCGGGAACGGGACGAACGGGGGGAGTCGACGATCCTGTCCTGCTCCTCCCTGCGGCGCAGCTACCGCGACCTGCTGCGCGAGGGCGGACCCGGGACCTACTTCGTGCACATGCACGGCGACAAGGGCCTGCTGCTGGAGCGGATGGAGACCCGCGACCACTTCATGCCGCCGACGCTGCTGGAGTCCCAGCTGGACACGCTGGAGATGCTCGAGCCGGACGAGCGCGGGGTCGTCGTGGACATCGCCCACCCGGTGGAGCGGGCCGTGCGCGTCGTGCTGGCCCACCTGGAGTAGGCGCGGCGAAGCGCCTCAGACCAGCTCCAGCCCCTCGGCGACGACCCGCCCCCGGTGCAGGACCGTCCGGTCGGGCAGCCGGTCCATCACCGCCGAGGTCGGCGTCTCGCCGGCGACGAGCAGCAGGTCGGCCCGGTCGCCGACGGCCAGGCCGGGGCGGTCGGCCGTCCCCGCCAACCGGGGCAGCTCGGGGTCCATGATCGAGGCCCCGCCCCGGGTGGCGACCGCCAGGCAGTGCTCGACCAGCTCGTCCCGCCGGAAGCCGTGGGTGAAGGCCAGCTGCCAGGTGCGGTCGAGCATGTCGGCGTTGCCGTAGGGCGACCAGTAGTCGCGCTGCCCGTCCTGCCCCAGCCCCACCCGGACGCCGTGCTCGGCCAGCAGCTCCAGCGGCAGGTTCTGCCGTCCTCCCGGCGCCACGGTCGCCGTCGCGACGTCCGCCTCGGCCAGCCGCTCGACCATCGCCCGGGTCTGCGCCTCGCTGCCGTCCCACAGCCCGTAGCCGTGGGAGATCAGCACCCGGCCCTGCAGGCCCAGCGCCACCGTCCGCTCCAGGATCAGGTCGGCGGAGAAGCGACCCAGCTCGCCCGGCTCGTGCAGGTGGACGTCGACGGGCACGCCGTACCTCTCGGCGAGGCCGAAGACGACGTCCAGGTGACGGACGGGGTCGCGGTCGAGGCTGCACGGGTCGATGCCGCCGACCACGTCGGCCCCCGCGCGCAGCGCGTCCTCGAGCACCCGGGCCGACCCCTCCTCACGCAGCAGCCCCGCCTGCGGGAAGGCGATCACCTGCACCTCGGCGCGGTCGCGGAAGGTCTCCCGGGCGGCCAGCACCGCCTCGAGCCGCTCCAGCCCGGCGTCGACGTCGACCTGCGCGAACGAGCGCACCCGGGTCGTCCCCCGGGCGACCATCAGACCGAGGGTGTGCTCGACCCGCTCCCGGATCCCGACCTCGGCGTCGCGCCAGTGCGTCCGGTCGTTGAGCATCATCGCCCAGACCCCCGGCGCCCCGGTGTGCGGCCGGAACGGCAGCCCCAGCCGGGTCGAGTCCAGGTGGACGTGCACGTCGGCGAACGCCGGCAGCAGCAGCCGGCCGCGGCCGTCCACGCCGTCGACGTGCCCGTCGCTCTCCCCGGCCCCGGCCGGCACGACCTCGGCGATCCGGTCGTCCTCGACCCGGACGTCGGACAGGGCGGCACCCCACGGGCGGCAGCGGCGGATCCACATGGTCACCCAGGCTAGGCCGGACGACCGGCCGTGCCACCCTGGGGGCATGGACGGACCCGCCGGCTCCCGCGTGCTCCAGGTGCTCCCCGCGGCGGCCGCCGCCGTCACCGAGCTGGTCGAGGGGGTGCCACCGGACCGCTGGGCGGCACCCACGCCCTGCGAGGGCTGGACCGTGCGGACCCTGGTCGGCCACCTCGCCGCCGAGCACCTGTGGGCTCCCCGGCTCCTGGGCGGGGAGAGCATGGACGACGTCGGCGACGCCTACGACGGGGACGTGCTGGGGGAGGACCCGGTCGCGGCCTGGCGCTCGGCGATCACCGCCTCCCTGCTCGCCTGGGGGGACGTCCGGGACCCGGCGGGGACGGTCGAGGTGTCCGTCGGTCCGATCCCGCTGGCGGAGTACGCCGCCCAGATGCTCGTCGACCTCGTCGTGCACGGCTGGGACCTGGCGGTCGCCACCGACCAGCCCTACACCCCGGCCGCCGAGGCGGTCGCCGAGGCGCTGGCCTACGAGGAGCCCCGGGTGGACGCCGGGGGCCTGGAGGGGCTCTTCGCCGCGCCGGTGCCGACCGGCTCGCGGGCCCCGCTCGACCGGCTGGTCGCGATGCTCGGCCGCGCGCCCCGCTGACCCCCACCCCTCCCGCGCGGCCCTGCGCCCGGCGGGACGACCCCATACCCTGGGGTGCGTGCTGACCCCCGACCTGCCCCGCGACTGGTGGAAGAGCGCCGTCGTCTACCAGATCTACCCCCGCAGCTTCGCCGACAGCGACGGGGACGGCCTGGGCGACCTGCGCGGCATCATCGGGCGGCTGGACCACCTGGCCCACCTGGGCGTCGACGTGCTCTGGCTCTCGCCGGTCTACCGCTCGCCGCAGGACGACAACGGCTACGACATCAGCGACTACCAGGACGTCGACCCGCTGTTCGGCACCCTCGAGGACCTCGACCAGCTGATCGCGGCCGCGCACGAGCGGGGGATCCGGGTCGTCATGGACCTGGTCGTCAACCACACGAGCGACGAGCACGCCTGGTTCGCCGAGAGCCGGTCGTCGACGGGCTCGCCGAAGCGCGACTGGTACCACTGGGCACCGCCGAGGCCCGGCCGCGTCGGCGGGGAGCCGGGCGCCGAGCCGAACAACTGGGGGTCCTTCTTCTCCGGGTCGGCGTGGGAGTGGGACGCGGCGACGGGGGAGTACTTCCTGCACCTGTTCAGCCGCAAGCAGCCCGACCTCAACTGGGACAACCCCCAGGTCCGTGCGGCCGTGCACGCCATGATGCGCTGGTGGCTGGCCCGCGGCGTCGACGGCTTCCGGATGGACGTCATCAACCTCATCGACAAGCCCGAGGGATATCCCGACGGCCAGGTGCCGCCGGACGGGCTGTGGGGGGACGCCTTCTCGATGGTCGCCACCCGGCCCCGGGTGCACGAGCACCTGCAGGAGATGTATCGCGAGGTCTTCGCCGACCACCCGGGGGCCTTCCTCACGGTCGGGGTGATGCCCGGCGTGACGGTC
>DATISK010000198.1:0-3265 GCA_035581545.1 Ornithinimicrobium sp.
TTCCCCACGATCCGCCTCCGCACGCCCGACCTCCGCCGCGGGGCGGGCCGCCGAGAGAACGGCCCCCCTGGCCGTGGAGACGCGGGAGAGACGCGAACCGCACCCTTCGGTCGCCCGCCTGGCTGAGCTCACTGGGCAGAGGGATCATGCCGGCGCCCTGACGCTCGCCCACGATGAGTGGCGCACGCTCGAGGGGGACCCGGATCCGGACCCCGCGCTGCTGCGCCAGGTCCAGATGAGCACCTCCGCGGCAGGGCAGATCAGCCTCCATCTGCGTGCCCTGCAACGACGGCTGGACCTCTTTCCCGAGGACCCGAGTCTGCTCCGGCAGCTGCGGACCCAACAGGGTCGCTGGCGGGAGACCGAGCCCGGGTGGTTGCCCACGATCGACCCGGTCGTCCTCGCCGCCCTCCGGGCAGGTCAGGACGAGAGCCGCAGGGGGTGGGCAGCCGACGGGGCGGGCGAGGCCGCCAAGGTCCTGCACCTGCTCAAGATCGGTATGCCGCAGCGCCAGAGCGGGTACTCGATGCGCAGCATGTACACCCTCACCGGGGAGGTCCGGGCCGGGCTCGACCCCGTCGCCGTCACCGCCCTCGACTTCCCCCGGAACGTGGGCGTCGAGGACGCCCCCGAGGTGGACCAGGTGGGAGGGGTCCGCTACCGGCACCTCCTGCGCGACCAGATCCCCGCCCACGAGCCGTGGGACGCCTACCTGGACGCCTACGCGACGGCGCTGGCGCCCGTGGTCGCCGAGGAGGCCCCCGACCTGATCCACGTGCACTCCGGCAACCGGGGCTACGAGGCCGCCCTGGTCGCCCTCGCCGTGGGTCGCGCCCTCGACCTGCCCGTGGTCTACGAGGTCCGCGGCTTCTTCGAGTCCTTGTGGACGTCGGACACCGCGTGGGCCGAACGGTCCGAGGTCTACCACCGGCGGCACGCCACCGAGGCGTGGTGCATGCGCAACGCCGACGCCGTGGTCACCCTCAGCGAGTCGATGCGGGAGGACATCGTGGGCCGCGGCGTGCCGGCGGACCACGTGCACGTGGTGCCGAACGGCGTGGACCCGACCGTCTTCGTCCCGCGGGAGCGGGACGAGGAGCTGACCGGACAGCTCGGTCTGCGCGGCCGTTTCGTCTTCGGCTACGTCTCCAACCTCGACCACTACCGGGAGGGCCAGGAGCTGCTCGTCGACGCCGCGGTCGAGCTGCGCCGCCGCGGGGTGCCCGCGACGGCCCTCGTCGTCGGGGACGGCAACCGGCGGGAGCAGCTCGAGGAGCACGCCCGCGACCTGGAGGCCGGGGACAGCGTCCTCTTCACCGGACGGATCCCGCACGACCTCGTCGGTGACTACTACGCGCAGCTGGACGTCTTCGTCATCCCACGGATCGACGAACGGGCCGCCCGTCTCGTCACCCCCCTCAAGCCCTACGAGGCGATGGCTCTGGGTGTCCCCCTGGTCGTCTCCGACCTGCCGGCCCTGCAGGAGATCACCGGGGACGGCGAGCGCGGCGAGACCTTCCGCACCGGGGACGCCGGGTCCTTGGCGGACGTGCTCCAGCGGCTGCACGCAGATCCCGCCCGGAGGGCCGAGCTGGCCGCACGAGCCCAGGAGTGGGCGGTCACCGAGCGCGACTGGGCGCGCAACGGTGACCGCTACCGCGCCATCTACGCGTCGGTGCTGACCCCCAGCAGCTGACGGTAGACGCCGTCCACGGCGTCGGTGATCCGGCTCCAGTCGCGCTCGGCGACGACCCACGCGCGCGACGTCTCCCCGAGACGCCGACGCTGCGCCGGGTCGTCCAGCAGCTCGGCGAGCACCCTCGCCAGGTCGTCGGCGTCGCCCTTGGCGAACAACCGCCCGGTGACCCCGTCCTGCACGATCTCGGCCAGGGCCGCCACGTCCGAGGCGACGACGGCCTTCTCCATCGCCATCGCCTCGAACGGCTTGATCGGCGAGATCAGCTCGCAGACCGGCAGCGGCTTGCGGGGGAAGGGCGTGATGTCCACGATCGAGAGGTAGTCCTCGACCTGGTCGTGGGGCACCCGACCGGTGAAGGTGACCCGGTCCTGCACCCCCAGCTCGGCGACCACGCGGTGCAGCGCCCGCTGGTGGGCACCGTCCCCGACGACGAGGACGTGGAAGTCGTCGCGTGACCGCTGCAGCCTGGCCGTCGCCTCGAACAGCAGGTCCAGCCCCTCGTAGTGGACCAGGCCGCCGGCGTAGCCGATGATCGTCCTGCCGGCCAGCCCGAGACGGTCGGCCAGGGACTCGTCGCGGGGTCGCGGCTGGAAGCGCTCGGCGTTGACCCCGTTGGGGACGACCGTGATCCTGGCCGGGTCGACACCCATCTCGACCATCTGCCGCCCGAGGGCGTCGGTGATGACGAACAGCGCGTCCGCCTCCCGGGCGACCGTCCCCTCGAGCAGGTCGAGGTAGCGGCTGCGGGGAGAGTCGGCGAACTGCGGCTGGCGTGCGCTCTCCAGCAGCTGCTTGAGACCACGCATCTCGTAGACGAACGGAACCCCGACCTCCCGGGCCGCCAGCAGACCCGCCATCCCCACGTCGAACAGGCTGGACGCGTGCACGAGGCTGGCCCGCTCGGTCCGGGCGAGCTCGGCGATGCCCCGGGCCCCGTCCTCCACGTAGGGGACCAGGGGAGTCCGCGGATAGTGGCGGATCCCGTCGTGGAGCAGGCGGTGGTAGGGCACCCCGTCCACCAGGTCCAGGGGAGGCACCACCCGTTCGTCGGCGGCGGCCCACCAGAGATCGTAGGGGAAGCCCAGCCGGGTGACGGCGTTCATCCGCCACCCCCGTGAGACCAGGCTGGTGAGGATCCCGTGCGACCGGGTGGCATACCCCCCCGACCGGAGCGGGAGCGACTGCCCCAGCACCGAGACCACGCTGAGGGGGTCGGTGTCGACCGGACCGGCACCGTGCCGCTCCGGCGGGCTCCACCCCTCCAGCATCGTCCGCTCCTGGTCGCGACCCTGGTCGACGAGGTCACGCAGCCACGGACCGTCCTGATCGCCTTCCCCGTCCTCAGGGCCTGCCGCCAGCACCAGCGCCGCGGCCCGGCCCGCCAGCTCCGTCCATCCCCTCCCCGCCGCCCGGCGCGCGACCTGGCGCCACACCCCCAGAGGGACCGTCGCTGCCCGCTGCGGCTCCAGGCGGACGACCAGTGCCTCCAGGTCGTCCAGCATCCCCTCGGCCAGGAGCGCTCGGACCAGCCATGCAGGACCGGCATCGCCGTCCACCGCGCGCTGT
>DATISK010000199.1:0-4733 GCA_035581545.1 Ornithinimicrobium sp.
CACCGTCGTGGGGTAGATCTCGGGGGTGACGGCATACAGGGCCCCCCACGCCCCGAGGTGGAAGAACGACAGCGCCAGGCCGGCGGCGACGATCTGGGTCGGCCCGTCGGCGAACCCGAAGAGCGCGGCCGACACCCCGGAGCCGAGGAGGAAGCTCGCCAGCGTGACGCGACGCCCCCAGACCTCGACGAGCACGGCGGCGGCCGCGTACCCGGGCAGCTGGGCGAGCGTGATGAGCAGCGTGTAGCCGAAGGAGCGGACCATGTCGTAGCCCTGGGCGTAGAGCAGGCTGGGCAGCCAGATGAAGGCTCCGTAATAGGAGAAGTTGACGCAGAACCAGACCAGCCAGATGCCGATGGTGCGGGTGCGGTAGGCCGGGGACCACAGCTGGCCGGGCGTCTTCGGCGCGACCGGGGGCAGCGGGCGGCTCCGCGCGGGCGGCTCCACCCCGGCGGAGTCCTCGAACCGGCGCACGACGGCCTCGGCCTCCTGCGCACGCCCCCGGCGCTCCAGGAAGAGCGGGGACTCCGGCAGGCCCCAGCGGATCACCACCGCCCACAGGGCCGGCACCAGCCCGATGGCGAAGGCGTAGCGCCAGCCGTCCTCGAACCGGGGCACCACGAAGAACCCGATGAGCGCGGCGAGCAGCCAGCCCACGGCCCAGAAGGACTCCAGCGCCACGACCATGCGCCCACGGATGCGGGTCGGGGACAGCTCGCTGACCAGCGTGGAGGCCACGGGCAGCTCGGCGCCCAGCCCGAGGCCGACGAGGAAGCGCAGCACGAGGAGCACGGCCAGGCCGGTCGCCAGCGCGGAGGCCCCGGTGGCCACCCCGTAGACGAGCAGCGTCAGGGCGAACACCGTCCGACGGCCGTACCGGTCCGCCAGCATCCCGCCGAAGGTGGCGCCGATCGCCATCCCGACGAACCCGATGGACAGCAACCAGGACTGCTGGGTGGGCGTCAGGTCCCAGGACGTGGCGATCGCCAGGCCGACGAAGGAGATGAGCCCCACGTCCATGGCGTCCAGGGCCCACCCCGTGCCCGCACCCAGGAGCGTGCGGGTGTGCTCCCGGGTGTAGGGCAGGCGCCCCATCCGCTCGGCGCGGGTGGGGGCCTGCTCATCCTCGGTCGCGCCCGGAGGCGTCGTCGTCGACATGGTGGTCGATCGTAGGTCACGCTCCGGCGTCGACCGACGCGGCCCGCACGGCGAGGGCGACCGCTGCCCCGCCGCCGAGGAGCAGCAGCACCCCGAGCGTCAGCAGCGCACCGCCGAGCGGACGCGCCCAGGGCATCGTCGCGGCCACGTCGATCCGGGCCTCCAGGCCGGCGGTGCCGTCGGCCGGCATGACGACGGCGACCCAGCTGCCGGAGGTGGCCGGGAGCTCGACCGACTGCCGCCCGGGACCCTCGGCGCTGGCCACCCAGACGTCGTGGCCGTAGGGGTCGGTGCGTGGTGCGGCACCGTCGACCTGCCGCACGTCCGCCGTGAGCGGGCCCGTCTGCACGGTGTGCTCCACCCCGGCCAGGTAGGAGGCCACGTCGTCGGCGCGGGCCACCCCGACGAACACCGCGTCGCCGTCGACGTCCTGGGCCCGGACCCGGAGGTCTCCCAGCCCGTCGTCCAGACCGAGGCCCCGCAGCTCGAGCGGCTCGGTGGCGACGGCATACCCGTCGGTCTGCACCCGCAGGGTGGGGCTGGTCACCCAGCCGTCCTGCCGCAGCGCGGAGACGCCCGCGCCGCCCACGACCAGCCCGACACCGAGGAGCAGGGCCAGCGCGCCGGCGACCACGGTCACCGCGCGACCGGCCGTCCACGCGGGCCGGCCTCCGCCCGTCGAGGGGGCCGGTCCGACCCGGTCCTGGGGGACGTAGGCGCCGACCAGGGCGTGCGGGGGAACGGCGTCCTGGACGTCGGTACCGCCACCCTGGTCCAACCGGAACGGCGGGTAGGTGTCGGTCATCAGGCCCGCGTAGCCGGCGACCCGCAGCACCCAGCGGTTCAGACCGAGGAGCAGGTCGTACAGGCCCTGCGGGTAGCTCCCGGTGAACAGGAGGACGAAGCCGGCCACCACCGCGAGCAGGGCGATCAGGCCCCCGCCCTGCCAGGCCCAGCGCGCGCCCTCGGCGGTCTCCCAGACGAGCCCGTCGACGCGGGCGTCGCCCACGAACCGGATGCCGTTGGTGGTCAGCAGCGCCACGACCAGGTAGTGCGGGATCGCCAGCAGCCACCACTTGACGAGGACGAGTCCCCGGGAGAGACGCTCCGGGTAGTCCACCTCGAGGTGGGCGGGGTAGTCCGCGACGTCGTGCAGGGAGAACGGCGGATAGCGGTCGGTCCCCAGCGCGCCGTAGGCGTAGTAGGCCACCCGCCAGCTCCACCGGAGCACGCCGACGTTGAAGTCGAAGATGGCCCGCGGATAGCGCCCGGTGAACAGGATCGCGACGAACGCGACCACGGTGAGGACGAGGAAGGCCGCCCACAGGACCGCCAGGACGATGCCGTGGGGGATGATCAGCAACCACTTGACCAGCCACAACCCGCGGGAGGGCCGGTCCGGTCGGGGCTCGGCGGTGAGGTGGACGGGGTAGGCGGGAACGGTTCCCGCAGCGAGGACCGCAGTCATCGCGATCACCTTCTTTTGGTCATCCCCACTCTATCTTTTCGGCGCCTCCTGCGGGAGGGGCAAGGGCCCGGTCGTGACCAACGTCACCGCCCTGGAGGCCTGCCGCGCCACCGGCGCACGTGCCACCGTGGAGGAGCAGCTGGGTGACCGGGCGCACGCGCGCACGCCCCCCTCCCGGCCGCACGGAGGAGGGCAGCGACATGGGCGTGACGAGATGTGCCGTGGTCGGCCTGGAGGGTGTCGTCGCCCTCGCGGGCGTCGGGGGTGGTGCGGCGATGATGGCGGACCCGCGGGAGGCCATGGGCCTGTCCCCCTCGATGCTCGACCGGCTGCCGGTGCGCACCTGGTTCGTCCCCGGTGCCGCGCTCGTGGCCTGCAACGGGATCCTCCCGGCGGCGGTGGCCGTGGCCGAGCTGCGGGGCCGGCGGTGGCCGCGCAGGGGCGGGCACGTCGTCGCAGGACTGGTCCTGCTCTCCTGGCCGGTGGGCGAGACCGTCCTCTTCGGCTACCCGCTGGCCGGGGAGCCCCGGTGGCTGCGCCCGGCGGTCGCAGCCACCGGCGTCGTGGTCACCTGCCTGGGGGTGGTCCTGCGGCAGGCCGAGGACGGGGAGCCGAGCGGCGACGGAGGCGCTCAGCGGTAGTTGGTGTACTGCAGCGCCACGTCCAGGTCCTTGCCCTTGAGCAGCTTCTGCACCTCCTGCAGGTCGTCGCGGGACTTGGAGGTGACCCGCAGCTCGTCCCCCTGGATGGTGGCCTTGACGTTCTTCGGGCCCTCGTCACGGATGATCTTGGAGATCTTCTTGGCGTTCTCGCTGGAGATGCCGGCCGTCAGGGTGGCCTCGAGACGGTACTCCTTGCCCGAGAGCCGGGGCTCCCCGTCGTTGCTGTAGTCCAGGTGCTTGAGCGAGACGCCCCGCTTGACCAGCTTGGTCTGCAGCACGTCCAGGACGGCCGCGCAGCGCTCCTCGCTGCTGGCCGCCATCTTGATGACCTCGCCGGACAGCTCGACGCTGGCGCCGACGTTCTTGAAGTCGTACCGCTGGCTGATCTCCTTGGCGGCCTGGTTGACCGCGTTGGCCACCTCCTGATGGTCGACCTTGCTGACGATGTCGAAGGACGAGTCGGCCATGACGGCATACCTCCTGCTGCGCTCGGTTCGGACCCGTGGTCCCGTGCTGTTATTGTTTCATCCGCGCGCAGCGCACTGGCAGGTTGTCCGAGTGGCCAATGGAAGCGGACTGTAAATCCGTCGGCGTACGCCTACGCAGGTTCGAATCCTGCACCTGCCACCAGCACGCGAGGGTCCCACCGTCGGTGGGGCCCTTCGTCGTTCCGGCCCGGGCCGGTCCTCGCTCCCAGCGGGTTCGGGGCCCCGCCGTGCACCGCACGGCGCGGTGCGCGTGCAACACCTGGCCCACCGGGGACATAGTGCGGGTGTCGGCCCCCGTCCGGGGGCCGGCGCCAGCTTCAGCGCCAGGAGGAGCGATGGCCGTCAACCTCGCCGACGACGACGGCTCGGCCGCGCTCGTCGTGGCCGCCCGGGACGCCACGTGGTTCGACGGCTTCTTCGCCGACCACGCCACGGCCGTCCACCGCTACTTCGTGCGGCGCGCCGCCCGCGACGACGCGGAGGACCTCGCCGCCGAGGTGTTCGCCACCGCGTGGCGACGGCGGGAACGGATCCCGGCCGGCTTCGAGCTGCCGTGGCTCTACCGCACGGCCTCCTACGTCCTGGCCAACCACCGCCGCCGCCCGACCCTGACGCTCATCTCCGAGTACGGCAACGAGCAGGAGCGGCACACGACCCGCACGGCCGACCCGGCCGAGCTCGTGATGGCCGACCAGGAGGTGCGCGCCGCCATGGCCCGGCTCAGCCCCCGCGACCGCAGCGTGCTCATGCTCCACGCCTGGGAGGGCATGGACGGCGAGGGGCTGGCACGGGCCCTCGGCCTCACCCGCGGCGGCGCGGCCGCCGCTCTCTCCCGCGCCCGGGCCCGGCTCCGCCAGGCCTGGTCCGAGGACCACTGACCGACCCAGGAGGAGCTGCATCATGGTCGACCACGACGACGAGGCCCTGGCCCGTCTGCGGGCCAGCGACCCGGCCACC
>DATISK010000200.1:0-2908 GCA_035581545.1 Ornithinimicrobium sp.
GGTACGAGGCCCCCTCGGGCAGGTCCAGGCCGACCAGCGGGGTGGAGGTCGCCAGGTGGGGCGGCTCCAGAGAGTTGCCGGTGACGCTGAGCTGCTGGGGCTGGACGGGGACGTCCTCCCCGAGACCGGGCGGCGGCGGGACCGGCTCGTCCACCTGCGTGAGCCCGGTCTGGGTGCGCTGCGGGGCGACCCACCGACCGTCCTCCCACCGCTCGGTGGCGGTGACGCGCAGCGGCTCGAGCCGGGTCGCCGTGGTCCGGTAGGTCAGCACGGGCGTGCGCGACTGGTTGCGCAGGTCCTGCGCGGGGTCCATCGTCTCGGTGAAGGTGACGTCGCCGCCCCCTCCGGCGGTCCGGGCGTCGGGGTTGCGCGCCAGCCCGTCGCCGAAGAACGTGGGCGGCAGGTGCGGGATCGCGGCGGCGCCGAGCACCGCGGCCACCAGCGCCAGCGCCCCCAGCACCTGGCCCAGCCCCCGGTAGGTGGGCACCTTGACCCCGATGTCGTCGCCCCGCGCCTCCCGCCGGTCCGCCGAGGACCAGCCGGCCAGCACGCGGTGCCCCTGCTGGGCGAGCATGACCAGCCACAGCACGGCGACGGCCGCGAAGTACCACGGCTCCATCGCCTGCCCGGTGTTGGACACCGACACCAGGAACCCGGCCGCGAGCGGGATCCCCGCGCTCGCCGGCGCCCGCCCGGTGACGCCCATCGAGTCGACCGAGACGGCGGTGAGGGTCAGCACCGCGACGAGCAGGAAGGAGACCCCCTCCGTCACCGGGGCGGGCGCGGCGTAGGACTGCAGGACGGTGCCGGCCTCCCGCAGGAGCACGCCCATCTGCTCCAGGGTCTCGCCGGTGGGCAGCAGCCCGCGCCACAGGGTCTCGCGCAGGTAGGTCAGCATCAGCCCCGCCAGCCCCAGGAGCAGCTGGATGAGCGCGACGAAGCTGGGCGGGACGTCCAGGGTGCGCATGATCGCGCCGGAGAGCGCCACGATCGCCACCATGAGCACGGCCGGCCCCAGCCAGCTGTTGTCGCGCAGCAGCTCGGTCAGGGGCCAGGCCACCGCAAGCGTGGCGAGGGCCGCGACCAGGCCCTCGGGCCACATCCCGCGGGCGAACGCCTCCTGGTCCAGCCTCATCGGCGCGCCCCGACGAGGCCGCCGGCCGCGGTGATCGCCGCCCAGGCCTGCGGGATCTCGGTCTGCGGTCCCACCACGACGCTCTGCCAGCCCGCGTCGGCGAGCACCGCGGTGGGGACCAGCTCGCGGTGCCGGGCGGTCTCGGAGCCGGCGGCCCCCGCACCGCCGATGCCGTCGCCGTCGGCGGGGCTGCCGCGGCGGCGTCGCTCGCCGGCGCCGTCCCGGTCGGTCCGCCTGGAGCGCCCTCCGCCGCCGAAGCGGACGGGGTCCAGGACGAAGGCCATCGCCCGCGAGCCCGGCTGGCGGATGGCGGCCAGGGTGCGCAGCGACTCCTCGTCGTCGGCGACCACGGCGGCGATGACCAGGACGCCACCGGTGGTGAACGGGGCCGCCGCCGCGGCCAGCCGGTCGAGCCGGGCCTCCCGGTCCGGCTGCACCCGGGCCAGCGCGGTCAGCGCGACGTCGAGGTCGACAGGGTGGTCGGTGGTGCCCTCGCGCAGGGTGGTGTCGGTGAGCAGGTGGACGACGAACCCGTCGGCCACCAGGTGGCGGGCCACCGAGGCCAGGGCGGAGACGGCCCACTCGTAGGAGGTGCGCACGCCCGAGCCGGGGTGCGCGCCGTCCCGGGAGTCCAGGAGGAGGAGCGCGCGGCGGCGGGCCGGGCGGTCCTCCTGGCGGACCATGAGCTCGCCCCGGTGCGCGGTGGCCGGCCAGTGGACCCGGCGCAGCTCGTCCCCCTGGCGCCAGTTGCGGATCGACACGTCGTCCTCGCCGTGCAGCGCGACCATCTGGGGCATCTCGCCCTCGCTGCCGCGGGAGGTGCCGCGCACCCGGCCCTCGCCGAGGGGGTGCGTGCGGGGGAGGACGAGGACCTCGGCGGTGGAAGACAGCTGCAGGGTCAGGAAGGTCAGCCCGAAGGGGTCGCGCTGGCGCAGCAGCACCGGACCGAGGTGGTAGGCGCCGCGGTGGCGGCTGCGCACGGCATACCGCAGGCGCTTCTCCTCGCCGGGGACCAGGCGGGGGAGCACGAACCGGGGCCGCTCGCCCAGCTGGGGGTCCAGGCGCTCCTCGGCGAGGTAGACCGGCGTGCGGCGGCGTCCGACGTTGGTGAAGCGGGCGGTGACGGTGCCGCGCTCGTCGGGGCTGAGGCGGACCGGCTCGACCTCGCGCAGGACCCGGACCTTGGGGGTGCGCCGCGGGACGAGGAGCAGCGCGAGCAGCGGCAGGGCGAGCAGGATCAGCCCGATGCGGGTGACGTCCTCGTAGCCGAGCACCACGCCCGCGACCGCGACGACGACGCCCAGGACGACGAACGCCTTGCCCCGGGCGGTCAGCACCTTCCAGGGGGACCTCATCGCCCCCCTCAGCGGCCGGCCGGGACGGCCGTGCGCTCGACGACGTCCCGGACGATGTCGGCGGTGGTGTGCCGGGTCAGCGACGCCTCCCCGGTGGGGAGCACGCGGTGGGACAGCACCGGGACCGCGATCGCCTGGACGTCCTCGGGCACCACGTGGTCGCGGCCCGCGAGCGCGGCGTGCGCGCGGGCGGCCCGGAGCAGCTGCAGACCGGCGCGCGGGGAGGCGCCCAGCCGCAGCATCCGGTGGTGGCGGGAGGCGGCCATCAGCTCGACGACGTAGCGCCGCAGGGCGTCGGAGACGTGCAGCTGGCGGATCGCCTCGATCTGGCTCTGGACCTCCTCGGAGGTGGTCACCGGGGTCAGCGCCTCCAGCGGGGAGACGCCGCCGTGGGAGGCCAGCATCGCCATCTCGGAGG